>CAYGWJ010000415.1:0-3443 GCA_964353405.1 uncultured Anaerolineae bacterium | reverse complement strand
AACTCCACGTCTGCAAGTTGACGGTGGACGGAGCCAGCCGGCCCGCTTCCAAGATGGCGGCAAAGACGTCGTCCGGGATATTCCGTCCGGCAAAGGTGCGGACGCTGCGCCGTTTCAAGATGATGCCCAGCAACTCGTTGTCGTTAAGCGACGGCGGCGTCTGCGGCTTGCCGGACAGGATGCGCGCGAGACTCTTGACAAAGTCAACCGGCCCTAACCGAGTGAGCATCTAGGCCTGCTCACTTTCGGCCGGCTGCTCGACCACGGAGAGGAATCCGCCGAACAGCCGGTATTCGTCCATGCGGCAAGAGTTGATCAACTTGCCCTCATACACCGTCATGTCGGGACAACTGTCGCACATGTCTGCCCGGCCCTCTGGCAAGAGATCCGGCGCCTGGATGATGGCGATGCTTTGCATGTGGAGGCTCGCCAAGAGCTGCCCCGGACGCCGAACGACCTCCCGCAGCCAATTGCGCGCGGCCTGGCGCAGGGCAGCATCCCAGGGAGAGAGCAGGAACACTTGCGCGCCGATTTTGGCCTGCGAAAGGTAGGCCAGGTACGTGCCATTGATCAGATGGTGGCCCGCCTGCGCCATTTCCATCGTCTTTTTGCCCACCGAGCCGTACACTTGATTCTTGGAGCCAATGATGGCTCCGACCAGCCATTTGTAAGAGGTGTGCAGGATGCTCCCGCCCAGGTAACCGGATGGCTCGTATTCCGGCACGGTGTCCTTGATGATCTGATACACCTCCGGGCTTGTGACGAACTTGTCGTCAAAGCTCTCTACGACGTAGCTGAGCTTGCCAAAGTCAACCTGCCGGTCGGCGACGTCGTGGGCGACGTGAGCATCGGTCGTGGCGGTGCGGTAGGTGATGAAGACGAGGCCGTGCACCCGGTCAATGTTAGCTTGCCCCCAGCGCACCACGTCGGGGATCTCACGAAAAGTGGAGGGGTAGACGGTGGAATTGAAAATCACGTCCAGTCCCCTCTCGGCGGCCACCATGTCGGCATAGTGCTGGCGCAACTCGTTCAGCTCGGCCTCGCTTTTACCTCGCCAGTGGGGCCGGTTCTGATGGCTGTCAATGTGAATGGTGAAACCGGCCAGCCCGGCCTTTTTCAATTCCCGCAACATCTCCGGCGTCAGGGCCACGGCATTGGTCAAAACGATCGGCTTGATGCCGTTCTGAGCAATGAAGGCAACAATGTCCACAATCTGAGGATGGATCAGCGGCTCGCCGCCGGCGATGGAAACATTATCCGGGTTGCGCCATTGCTTGAAAAAGAGTATCTCTTCTTTGATCTGCTCCAGCGGCTTGTGGCCGGTCAAGTGCTGCCGATAGCACCCCTCGCAGTGGATATTGCAAATGTCGCTGACTTCCAGCCAGGCGATGGGGTTGTCGTTCATGGACCAAGGAAAGCGGTATAGGTTGCGTTTGTCGAGCGCCATGGGATCATCCTTGATGAAGCGATTTCAGTATCTACGATTCAAGCTGGGCCAGTCGCTTGAGGATTTCCTGCCCGTCGCGACCCTTGTCCATCTTCATCTCGTCGACGATTTTACCATCTTTGAGAAAAACCACACGGTCGGAAAAGCTGGCGGCTTTGGCGTCGTGCGTGACCATCACGATGGTTTGTTGGAACTGGTCGCACGAGCGGCGCAGCAGCTTTAATATTTCCTCGCCGGACTTACTATCCAGGTTGCCCGTCGGCTCGTCGGCCAGGACGATGGCCGGGTCGGTGACGAGCGCGCGCGCGATGGCGACGCGCTGCTGCTGCCCGCCGGACAGTTGATCGGGCTTGTGATGGCGGCGGTCGGTTAGCCCCACCAGTTCCAGCAATTGGTCGAGCTTGGCTCGATAGTCCTTGATGTGCTTGCCGTCAATCAACAATGGCAGCGCGATATTCTCTTCGGCGCTCAGCGTGGGCAGCAAGTTGTAGAACTGGAAGACAAAGCCCACGTTACGCCGCCGGACGAGGGTCATGTTGTGGTCAGACAGCACCGAGAGCTTTTTGCCCGCCAACGTCACTTGGCCGTCGCTCGGCTTGTCCAATCCGCCGAGCATATACATCAGCGTGGACTTGCCAGAGCCACTTGGCCCCATGATCGCCACAAACTCGCCTTTCTCGACGACGAAATCCACGCCGTCGAGCGCGTTGACGGTGACTTGGCCCATCTGGTATTGTTTGGTCAGGCGACTGGTTTCGAGAATTGCCATGCGAACCTCCGACGAAGGACGAAGGATGAAGGACGAAGAAAGGGCGTGTTGTCAACTATTCATCACGGTTCGTCCCAAAACTTGAGAGTTGTTTGCTATTATCAGATCACCCCATAGATTCGGAAAGCGTTGCTTGATTGCATTGCTAAAGTTTTGAAACCGTAGCGGTTGTATATTGTGAGTTGTTTGACGTGCTGCTCCCAGCATATTTTGGAAGAGGCTTACTGGAACAGCTGCGTCAATACACCGAATTCTTTCCTTCCTTTTGAACTTCCATTGCCAGCGGGGCTTAGGGTCATGGAAGAAACCCCTCACGATTGCAAAGCCATAGAGGTGAACATCCTTTGCTTGATTTGCTGTCCAGCCTCGACAAATAATTGTATCATCTCTAGACTTCCGAAGTCTTGGCAAGACGTTGCGACAAGCGTAAATCCAGTCAAGACTTCGGAAGTCTCCCCTACTTATTGACAGCGATTTTCTCCCAACCAATTGCGACTACCTGCTCACCGCAAAAGTCGGGCCAGTAGCTAAGTTGAAGATTATCGCCAGGGGTAGTTTTGATGATCCAAAATTGCGGCATTTCATTCATAGTATCCTCTTCGTCATTCGACGTTCGTCATTATTCATGCTTGATCGTAGAATAACATGAGACTGATAAGCGCCAGGATGAGCAAGACGGCAAACATGCCCACCAGCGGCCACGCGCGCTTTTGCGCGAAATAGCCTGGGCTGACGATGACGGTATAGATCAACATGCCCACTGCCACCGGATAGAGTTGCAGCGCCCAGGCTGCTTGAACGAGCAATCCCGCTCCGCTGGTCATCAACGCCGCCGCCGCGAGAAACTCGGCGGCGAGGTGAAACGAGATTCGCACCGGCTCGGTTTTCAATTCGGGCACTTGTTTGGCAGCCAGGAAGAAAGCCCATTGCCCGAACATGAGCACACCCACGATGATAGCATACCCTGCGGCAAATGTCATCTATTTTCCTCGTCCGCTATCGCGCTAACGCCCGAGTTCAGCGGCAGCGGCGACGCTGGCTTTTGACCTTTGCACACCTATGAGGATGTTCGGTTTCTTTCTGTTCACTGGACTAGTGCACATCGCCGGAATTATATGGACTCGGCGACGCGCATTTCGATCACCTTGCCGGACAACGTCGTGATCCGGCGTTCGTTGAATCGCTGACAGGCCATGGCGGCTTCTTTCTGAACGCGAGGATCAGTGA
>CAYGWJ010000414.1:0-3617 GCA_964353405.1 uncultured Anaerolineae bacterium | reverse complement strand
GACGCGCTGCACTCGCTCCGCAAGCAACTATGACGAGCCGGTGGCCATCCGCATGCTCAAGCGCATCGCGGCTGAAAAAGGGCGAGTTCAAATTTCAAATAGCAAATCTCAAATGCCAAAACGCAAGGTAGCGATTGTTGGCAGTGGCCCGGCTGGGCTGTCGGCGGCCGCCTTTCTTGCGCTGAACGGCATCCGGGTGACGATCTTGGAGGCGAAGGATGTGGGGGGCGGAATGATGCGCCTTGTCCCTACCTTCCGATTGCCCACGGCCATCATTCAAGAGGATGTTGACCGGATCACGGCACTGGGCGTCGAGATCAAACTTGCTCATCCCATCACCCGGCCGCCGGAAGAGCTGTTGAAGGATGGTTTTGACGCAGTGTTCGTCGCGGCCGGATTTCAGAAGGACATGCCGTTGGATATCGAGGGGGCCCAGGGCCAGGGCGTCTGGGCGGCGCTCGACTTGCTTGACCGCGTGCGGCGTGGGGAAACTCTGGACCTGGGGCACAAAGCATTGGTCATCGGCGGCGGCGACACGGCGATGGATGCTACACGAGTGGCCCAGCGGCTCACGCGTAATCCGGTGACCATTGTCTACCGGCGCACGCGGCACGAGATGCCGGCGAGCCAGGAAGAACTCGAGGGAGCCCTGGAGGAAGGCAATGTCCTGAAAGAGCTGGCGGCGCCCGTCAAGGTCATTCTAAAAGACGGGCAGGTGACCGCGCTAGAGTGCCTGCAAAACCGATTGGGCGAGCCTGGCCCCGACGGGCGCAGGCGACCGATTCCGATCGAGGGGAGCGAGTTCCAAATAAAAGCCGACTCGATCATTGTAGCGGTCGGTCAGCAGCCTGATCTATTCTTCCTCAGTGGCAGCGCCGTCTCCCGATACAAGAACGGCTCTATCGCGGTTGACCAGAAGACCGGTCTGGCTGGCACGCCGCATATCTACGCCGGTGGCGATGTCGTACAAGGACCGGAGAGCATCATTGCGGCCTGCGCCGATGGGCGGCGAGCTGCGGAGGCCATCTGCCGGGAATTGGGCATTCAGTTCGAGCCGCTGCCTTCCCGCCCGGCTGTGCTCTCTGAACAAGAGATCGTGCAGCTCAAGCGCGTCCGGGCCAGAAAAGAAGCGCAGCGCAAACCAGCCGTGCTGCCGGTCGCCGAGCGCGGCGGCTTGCATCTGATCGAAGCAACGCTGGCCGATGAGGCAGCGCGCAGAGAGGCCGAACGTTGTTTGCAGTGTTCTACCTTCTGCGACAAGTGCGTGGAAGTCTGTCCCAACCGCGCCAACACTACCTGTTTTGTTTCCCCGTTGAGTCTGACGTTGCCTCGTCTATCTTGCCGAAACGGTGGGTTGGAGGTGACGGGACACGAGTTATTCCAGGTCGCGCAAACTCGACAGATCATTCACATTGACGACTTGTGCAACGAGTGCGGCGACTGCGCGACCTTTTGCGTGCACCAGGGCAAGCCCTACCTCGACAAGCCCAGGCTCTTTTTGAAAGAAACCGACTTTTCACAGGAAAGTGACAACGCTTTCTACATCGAAAAGAGCAACGGGGGATGGAGTATCCGGCGGCGCGAGGGTGGGCACGAGTCGCGGCTGACTCTCAGCGGCGCTGACGAGATGGCGTTCGAGAACGATTCGCTGCGAGTCTCTGTCTCGGCCTCTGACTGGCACATCCAGCGCATGGAACTGGTACAAGCGTTTGAAGGCGAGTTCCCCTTGACTCTACTGGCAGAAATGGCAATAGTTCTCAAGGGAGTCACGACTTCTTTGCCCTTCTTATTGCCAAGTTCCAGAGTTTAATAAGGGAGACAGGGCTGCCGCGCGTGGCGTCGAGTACCCTGGCCTCACTGGACGCTCACGATGTAACTTGCACGGATGATTTGCCCGTTGCGCTGAAACTCGGCCCACAGCTTGTAAAGGCCCTGGGTGGAAAAAGTCGCTGTGAAATTCGTCTTGTCTTTGCTGGGATGGACATGCACGTAGGTATCTAATTGCTGATTGATGCCAACCAGGTGCCCCAGCGCGCCAAGGTACGGTTCTAGATCCGTCACAGGCGCGCCGGCGGCATCCGTCAGTTTGAAAGAGATGACGTCGGGTCTGCCGGCGACAAGCTGATCGGGCTTGTTCATCGTTACGTCCACGTCGCCGACGCGCTGGGTGAGAAGAGTATCCGGCGTGAGTGCAGGCTCGTGCAGCATATCCTTTGGCCCAATGGGCAAGGGCACAGCCACAGCTTGCTCCAGGTTGCCTTTCGGCACAAAATCCGCGAACGCCACGTATTGCCCATCCGCTGGCAACGTCAGATCGAGCGAGAACGATCCATCCGCGTTTTGCGTCGGATGCTCGTGCGAGTAAAAGGTCAGCTTGCGATTGACGACGATGAGGTGCATCAGCCTTTCATGCGCCACGTCGAATGCGGTCACAGGCTGGCCGGATTTGTCGGTCACCGAGAATGTCAAATGCGCAGGCTGCCCCGGCACAATCTGCTCGGGCCGGCTCATCACGCTCACACGATAGTTCGACGTCATCGCGTCGCTGCGCGTGCTCATGCCGGGCAGCTTGATCCAGCCGGTCGAAAGCGCAATGAGAATCGCCAACGCAATGGCCGGAGCAATGAGCTGCGGCGCCATCTCGATCAACTGGCGCGGCAATGACTTGGGCGGCGCGATGGCCTGCACCTTGTAGCCGCGCATCCGCAAGCTGTTGGTCACGACAAAGATCGAGCTGAACGCCATGGAAGCCGCGGCGAGCATCGGGATGAGCAATCCGAGCGCCGCGACGGGGATCAGCACCACATTGTAAAAGAACGCCCAGAACAAATTCTGGATGATCGTCTGCATCGTCCCGCGCGAAAGCGAGATGGCGCGTCCCACACCGCGCAGGTCGCCGCTGATGAGCGTGACGCCCGCAGCGGCCATCGCCACATCGGTACCGGTGCCGATGGCGATGCCCACGTCGGCCTGGGCCAGCGCTGGCGCGTCGTTGATGCCGTCGCCCACCATCGCCACGATTTTGCCCTCGCCTTGCAACTTTTTGACGTTGGCGGCTTTGTCGCCTGGCAAGACTTCGGCCAGCACGCGATCCACGCCCACCTGTTTTGCAATCGCTTCCGCTGTGCGCTGGTTATCGCCCGTAATCATCACGACTTCCAGGCCAAGCTTTCTCATCTCGTCAATCGCTTCACGCGAGCTGAGCTTGACCGTGTCGGCCACGGCGATGACGCCGATTGGGGAGGGGGCTGCTCCGTTGGCTTTTCCCACCGCCACGAGCATCGCCGTCTTGCCTTCGGCTTGCAGCCGCGTCACCTCGCGCTCCAGGCCATTCAGCGCGATGCCTTCATTTTGCATGAGCCGGGTGTTGCCGATGACGACAGCGCGACCCTCTACGGTAGCGCGCACGCCGAACCCACTTACGGCCTGGAAGCCTTGCGGCTCTGCCAGCGACAGCCCCTTTTCTTTCGCCGCCGCGACCATGGCCTGGCCTAACGGATGTTCCGATCCACGCTCCGCACTTGCCGCCAATCGGAGCAGCTCTTCGCTCGACGCGCCATGCTCTCCGCTCCATGCCACCACGTCTGTGACAGCCGGCTCTCCTCTGGTGATGGTCC
>CAYGWJ010000413.1:0-2935 GCA_964353405.1 uncultured Anaerolineae bacterium | reverse complement strand
CCCATGTTCTCCCAAGGGTCTTTGAGCTCTATCTCCTTGGCGACGGTGACGCCGTCCTTGGTGCTCGTGGGAGAGCCGAATTTCTTGTCGAGGACGATGTTCTTGCCGCGGGGGCCGAGCGTCGCCTTGACGACATTGCTGAGGATGTTCACGCCCTTGAGAAGGGCATGCCTGGCATCGTCTCCGGATAGGATTTGTTTGGCCATGGTGTCTCCTTACTTCTCGATGACGGCGAGAATCTCTTCTTCGCGGACGATGATGTGCTCGACGCCGTCGACCATCACTTCCGTGCCGCTGTACTTGCCGATGAGGACCCTATCGCCCTTCTTGACCGCGAGGGGGATGGTCTTCCCTTCGTCGTTGACCCGGCCCTTGCCGACGTCGATGATCTCGGCTTCCTGGGGCTTTTCCTTCGCCGTGTCCGGGATGATGATCCCGCTTTTCCTGACTTCCTGTTCCTCAAATCTCTTGAGGAGCACTCTGTCATACAGAGGATGAACTTTCATTTAAACCTCCTTGGTGATACCTGAAATTTAGCAGTCAATAAACGTGAGTGCTAATATTACACAAATCCCGGCGATTTGTCAAGGGGGAAGCTGATGAAATATAAGCAGTCTTGGCTGTCGACTGCTAATATTTTTTCTTGATCTTCAGGAGTTTGGCCCTGTTGTGGAGGGTATTCCTGTGGATGCCGAGGGCCTGGGCCATTTTAGTCTTGTTCCCTTCGTGCTTTTTCGCCGCCTGCTCGAAGAAGATCTTTTCGAATTCCCGCAGGGCGTCCTTTATACTGATCTCTTTTTCCACCATATCCTTGATGATCAATTCCATCCGCTGGTGGAGGTTGAGGTCGCTAGATTTTCTGTCCATGTTTCCCTCCGCTCTCCCGGATCTCCTTGTAGGAGGAGTTGAACCTGGCCCTCAGGTCCGCGGGGATCATGTTGATGGCCGCGCGGGTAATGCCGAGACAACCCGGGGCGAGGACGGACGTTTCCAGGGCCGGCTTGGCCACCTGGAACGTGAACAGGGCGAAGACGAGAATGCCGCAGATGAGGACCCCCTTGACCGCACCGAAGATGCCGCCGAAGAGTCTGTTGACCATGGCTAACGGGCCTTTCATGGCCTTGGTGATGAGGTGGCCGAGAATGCCGCCCACGATGAGGACGGCGACGAAGATGAGGAGGAAGCCCAGAAAATCGCTGAGCAGCTTGTTCTTGACGAACGTGTCGAATATCCCCGCCGCCCCTTCGTAGTAGAGGCTGGCCAGGACGAGGCCGGCGATGACCGCGACGAGGCCGATGACCTGCTTGACCAGGCCCTTGAAGATCCCGATGATCGCCGTCAGGATCAGGATGACCAGAAGAACGAAGTCGAGGCAGTTCATGCCTCACCTCCCCTTCTTGCCTTTAGCCGCTCGACCATCGCGTAGTCCCCTTCCTGAAGCGCCCCGAAGGCGACGTGGGGCTTGATCCGGCCGTGGAAATCGGAGCCGGCCGTGGCCACGAGGTCGAGCTCCTCGGCCATCGCGCGATAGAGGGCGACCTGCTCGGCCGTGTGGTAGAACGTGTAGACCTCCATGCCGGCCAGGCCGTGATCCTTGAGGACCCGCGCGTCCTCCTCGGTCGTCCGTTGGAAATACGCGCCGGGATGAGCGAGGACGGGGACGCCGCCCGTCTCCGGGGCCGCGGCCAGCACATCGAGAAGGCCGACGAACTTTTTGGGGACGTAGGCCGGCTTGCCCTCGGCGAAATATTCCTTGTAGAACATGTACGGCGCGTAGGGCCTGTTTTCTTTCCGGAAGAAGAATTCCAAAGCGGGATGCCTCTCGTTCTCCGGGTTCTCAAGGAGGACCTGGGCGATCTTGACGCCGAGCGGGGGAGCGCCGTTCGTCTTCTCCCGGACCTCATCTATGGTCAGGGCGAAGCCGAGACCGCACATTTTTCCGACGCGCTCCCGGGCCTCGTCCATCCGGCACCGCGTCTGGCTTTCGATGATCGCCGCGAGCGCCGGGCTCGTCCAGTCGACGAAGGGCAGGAGAAGGTGGAACTCGCGGCCGCCGAAGAGCGTCGTGATCTCGATACCCGGGATGACTTCGACCCCCGCCTTGCGGCCGAGTTCGACGGCTTCCGGGTAGGCGGCCACCGTGTCGTGGTCGGCAATGGAGATGGCGCGCATGTCGAAGTTCTTGGCGAAGCCGACCAGCTCGGCCGGCGGAAAATCGCCGTCGCAACTCTTGTCCGAGTGGACGTGGAAATCGACCCGTCCGCTCATGCCAGGTCGTCGAGGCCGGTCAGGACCTTGTAGATTTCCAGGTATTTCTGGGACGTCTTGGCGACGATCTCCGCGGGGAGCTCCGGCGGAGGCGTATTCTTGTCCCAGCTCGTCGTCTCCAGGTAATCGCGGACGAACTGCTTGTCCAGGCTGGGCTGGGACCGGCCCGCCTCATACATCGACAGGGGCCAGAAACGCGAGGAGTCGGGGGTGAAGATCTCGTCGATGAGGACGAGCTCGTCGCCGGAGAGGCCGAACTCGAATTTCGTGTCGGCGATGATGATGCCCTTGGAGACGGCGTAGAGGGCGGCCTTTTGGTAGAGTTCGAGGCTGGCCTTGCGGATCTTCTGGGCGAGCTCGGCGCCGATTCTCTTCTGGACTTCCTTGAAGGAGATGTTGATGTCGTGACCCTGATCGGCCTTGGTCGAGGGCGTGAAGATGGGCTCTTCCAGGCGGTCGGACTCCTTGAGCCCCTTGGGGATCTTAAGGCCGCAGATCTTCCCGGAGGTCTTGTATTCCTTCCAGCCGGACCCTGACAGGTAGCCGCGGACGACGCATTCGACGGGGATGACCTCGGTCTTCTTGACGAGCATGGAGCGCTTGGCGAGGATGTCGGCGTAGGGGGCGAGAACCGGGGGAAAGTCCTTGGTTTCGGTGGCCAGGAGGT
>CAYGWJ010000412.1:0-14098 GCA_964353405.1 uncultured Anaerolineae bacterium | reverse complement strand
TGAGCGGTGGTGACTAATCACTTAACCACTAACCACTATCCACTTACGCCCGAGTAGCTCAACGGATAGAGCGCCGGACTTCGAATCCGTCGGTTGCGAGTTCGAATCTCGCCTCGGGCACACGTGTCTCTCGGACACGTGCTTCACATAACGAGTTGGACTTACCAACATTGAGTTCATATCTCACCTCGGGCCGAGGCCATGGACGTGCCGGTTTGCGTGGATAGGGTGCCGGGGGGATAGGCAAGGAATCATCAATGACCAAGCACTTTACGCAGATCCTCGCGGTTGATGACGAGCCGCTCATCCTGCGTTTCCTTCAATACAATCTTCGACTCGCTGGCTACACGATCTATACGGCCAACACCGGGACCGAGGGCTTGCGCTTGGCCGACGCGCATTCGCCCGACCTGGTATTGCTCGACCTGGGATTGCCCGATATGGACGGGCTGGAAGTGCTGCGCCAGTTGCGCCGCCAGGCCGATATACCCGTCATCATCATCACCGCGCGCGACGATGAAGAGAGCATGGTGGCCGGGCTGAATCTGGGCGCAGATGATTACCTCACCAAGCCCTTTAGCGGGCGCGCGTTGCAGGCGCGGATTGATGCAGTGCTGCGGCGCTACCGCTCCGTCACGCCGAGGCTGATGGAAAAGCCTGTCTACCAGTCGGGGCTGCTATTCGTGGATGCGCCTAACCGACAGGTGACGCTTGATGGTCAAGCGGTGTACCTCACGCCGGTCGAGTTCTCTCTGTTGGCCGAGTTCATCTGCTGTCCGAACCAGGTGCGGCTGCACAGCGATTTGCTCACTGCCGTGTGGGGGTCCGAGTACCGGGATGATGTGACCATTTTGCGCGCGACGGTTTATCGCCTGCGGCAAAAGATTGAACCCAATCCCGCTGAACCGACCTTTATCCGCACCGAGCCGGGCGTGGGTTACGTCTTTTCTTAGGCTTGGTCTCCCTCTCTCACCCAGGCGAATTTTTTCTGCAAGGACTTGGGATAGTAACGCGCCAGTACGTCATACTCTACCTGCTGTCCCCACCGGTAATAGACACGCGGGTCAATGTAGGATTTGAGGCTGGTGCCCAGGTTCCACGTGCGCCCGCGCGCGGCCACGGTGTCTTGAACCTTGGTCCTGCCGAGCGCGTCTTCGGCTCGCCGCAATCGGGTCTGGGCTGCGTCCGCTTTCTTTTGCGCTGCTTCGATCTTTTTCGCAAACGCCACTTTGAGCTTTTCTTTTTGCTCGGATGATTGGGCGGCGGATCTCTTTTCGCGCAGTTGACGCTTCAACGCTTCGAGCGCTTCATTGGCCTGACGGGACTGTGCTCGCAACCCGGCCACGCGTTCTTCCACCTTGTCTTGGCGCTCTTTTGATTTCTTGCGGCGCTCTTGCCAGTTGGCAGACGCTTTCTTGTAGTGATTGCACAGCACTGCCGCTTCCAGATTGGCCTGCACCACCGCCCCCCATTTTTTATAGTCGGGGTCGCTGGCTTCCACTTCCGAACCCGCCAGACTAGTTCTGACGGCCTGTGTGGCGTGATGCGTGCGAAAGACCTTGGCCGTGAGGCCGGGCAAGATGCCGCTCAGATACTCGTTGACGTGGCCGCTGTCAATCGTTGGGAAAATCTGCGCCTTGTCGCGCGTGGGGTGACGCTTTCCGTCATTGGATGAATTGGATGGCCGTGCCTCGTCAATCAACTCGCGCAAATTGTTGAGCACAACAGGCGGCAGTTGAATCTTTTTGTGCCAACGCACCGAGTCTTTGCCCAGAAAATCAAACTCGGCGGTTCCGTCCTCGTGCAGCGTGATGTGCTCTGGGCGCAGCGTCGTCGCGCCGACGGTGTCGGCTTCGTCGGGGTCTTTTTCGTCGCCCACGCGCAGGCAGAGCTTGTCGATCAAGTAGCAGGCCGTGGCAACCATGCGCAACTTGGCGTCATCGGAGGCCAAGTCTTGTTCGATACGTGCCTGGATGTCTTCTATGTTTCGTGCCAGCGTATCGGCCTTGTCGAACTTGTGCGCCTCGCGCGACTGCTTGACGGGCGCGGTATCGCTTAGCCAGACGTATTTCAATTTGCCGGTGAGTTTGTCTTCCCAGCGAGCGACCCACAGCGAATCTTGCTGCCAAACAATTGCGCCCCATTCGTCTTTATCGGTTAGGTGTTCGGCGCTGCTAAGGTTGAGCGTGATGTCCTTTTTCTGAGCGCCTTTTTTCCACTTGCCGCGCAGGGGATGCTTGCCGCGTCCCATGAATATACCGCTGGGTTCGGCAATATAGTTACCCAGTTCAACGCGTTGACTGTCCACGGTGGCATACCCAAATCTCTCTTTGAGTTCTTCGCGTTGGGCTTTGCGAACCATTGCAAGTACCTTACGTTCTTCCGGTGTCATGGCTTCTTTGTTGGCGCGTTCGGCTTGAACAATGTCTAGTGCCGGACCAAAGTCCACCTCTTCGACTGACAATGGTGGATGAATGTCAAGCGCTTCGCTGAAATCGCGCATGAAATTCTTGATAAAGCCCGAGTCTTCTACGTACTCGGTGCCGATTTTCTTAGCCCAGGCGATTGCCATTTCTTCTTGTTCGGGATTGAGTGGTCTTCGTTCGCCACGAATTATGAGCGAAATCTCTTTTGGCACAGGACGCGGTGGCACGAGGATCCCATTATGGACTAGTTCTTGAAGCATGACCTTTCCTGATCACTCCGATTTGAATTGTTTAGATATATGGTTCAGTTTGGCTCGATGATTATCTTCTTACCCTGCTTGCTGATTTTGAATCTGAAAGCTTCTTCTTGGTCGTAGACATATCCCACTTTTGTTAGGGCCTCGAACAAGCTTTGCAACTCTTCCATGGATATAACTGTCGAACGAAGCAATAGTTCCCTCATTCTCGTTTGGGGTCAATATTTGTGAATGTGGGCGACCCTTGCGCCGAACTTGCGCAAAGCCATGCTCGGTCATGATTTTGCAGACGCCTTGCCCAGAGAGGGCGCGCAACTTGGCATGCGTCACCTGGCCGCTGGCCTCAGTTTGATGGCAGGCGCTGTGGGCATGATGGGCATGATAAAAGTTTCTTTCTTCAGCCGTCGCCGAATCTCGGAAGCCGAGGCCGCCTCAAAGAAGCCTTCGACAGCTTCAAGCAGATTGCTTCGCGCCTCTTCGACAGTGTCGCCCTGACTCACAACATCCACTTCCGGGCAGGTGGCGACATAGCCATTGCCTTCGCGTTCAATTACGGCGGTCAGTTGCAGTACCTTTTCCATATCCAACTCCTCGTTTCATGCAGCTTTCATTATAGGACACAAACAAACGTTAGGCAATGGCCTGATGAAAAGCAGCGGAACATGACCCGGAACGGGCAAGTCGTTAGGTGGTTGCTGGCCTATCGAAAAACACTCGACTATCGCCATGCCACACGCGAAAGGCTTCAGGTATCCGCGTCCGGTGCCCGGGGTCAAGGTCGTCCGGCAATTCATCTTCGGAAAACCATTTGTCAATGACGGCTGCGTCGCCCACACTGGGGGGCGTCGGACGAGAAAACACCGTGGCCCGCAAGGGTTCGATCTGTTCCATCGGTTCACCCGTTGCCAGGGCGTACATTTCCATAGCGATGGTCTGCACGTTGCGAAAGCCTGTCTCGTCGTGAATGTTCTTGGAGAAAAGCAGGCCCATTGCGGAAATGTCACATAGTCTGTCGGCCCACAATGCAATCCGTTCTGCGGATGTCATGTCGTTGTTTCCTTTGGGTGTAAGTCAACCCGTCCGGCGAACGCGCGGCCCGATTCTTCAAACGGCTTGCACTCTGGCTCTCAATTCCGAGAGCCGCTGGCGCAGACGGTCGAGTTGGCGCTGGGTCTTGTCCACTCGATCCAGTTCGCCGCGCACAAAGCGCGTATAGGGCGCGATGCTCTCTTTCATCCGGGTGACATCGCTCTCGGCTTCGTGATGAAACTGCGTGCTCAACGCCTCCAGCAGCTTGGCGCGCAGGGTTTCCATTTTTTCACTGAAACGCTCCTTGGCTTGCTTGCGCTTGTAGGGGATGACAAAGAATCCGACGACCGCCAGCACGCCAGCGGCCACCAGTCCCGTGATGTCCACTGCGGTCGAGGCGATAGCCAGCGTGACCAGCGCGCCCAGCCCCACCGCGCCTGCTTCGATGAGGGCGACCTGGGCCACGGAGGCTTCGACGTTCGCCGCCAGCTCGCTGGCTTCCTGGTTGCGGTCAAAAGTCTCGACGATAGTCTGCGCGGTCTTACCTACCGATTCGATGAGCGCGCGTCGGCGCAGGTCCATGCGCGTCTCAGGCTGGCCGACAATGTGATCCGTGTAGCGAGCCTGCCGCCGTTGCAAGTAGGTCATCACCTGCTGCCACTGGCGCAAATCCTTTTCGACCAGCCAGTCAATCATGCGCTGCACACGCCCTTCGATTTGCTGCGGCACATCGGCCAGGACCTGTTTCTCGAATTGCGCGCGCACCCGGTCTCCGCGCGCGAGGTCGGCGATTTTGGTCAGGCGCATGGTGCTATCAAAGAAATCGAGGCCGCGAGCTTGCAGGCGGTTCAGGATGTTTTCCACTTCGGCCAATCGCGGGCCGAGTTCGTTTTTCAATTCCTGCTCATACGCGCCGATCACCGACTCGACGGCGGTGGATGTTTCCTTATCCTCGTTCAACGCGCCGGCTTGATCGGACACGGTGGCTTGCGCCTGCTCGACAATGCGCTCGGCCACGCCCAACGGATTGCTCAACTTGAGCTTCAGCCGCGCCGCATCGTCCAATGTGACGTGAATGTAATGCGCCAGTGCCTCCAGACGACTGGTTTCGCGCAGACGCACGCTTTGCGCCAGATCGGCTTCGACCTGGGCGGCCTGCGCCCATCGCGCCGACACGGGAAAGCATTCGGGCGCAAAGCCCAACACTTGCTCGGCATGTTTGAGCACAAAATCGCGCACCTCGTTCAACGCTGCGGGGCTATCCAGGATGTCAATCTTGTTGAGCGTCATGACCACTTTTTTGCCCCATGTGCGGATGCGTTCCATGAATTGCCGCTCGCTTTCGGACATGGGGCGGTCTGCCGACGTGACGAACAGGACCAGGTCGCTGCGCGGCACAAAGTCATCGGTCAGTCGCTCGTGGTGACGGATGACGGCATTCGTTCCGGGCGTGTCCACGATGTTGATCTCTCGCAGCAGGGCCAGCGGATGTGTGTACACTGCAAAGCTTTGGTCGAGGACGTTTTCCACCATCTGCTCGCCCCACTTGACCAGCGTGACCCGCGTGGTGGTTGGGAGCGCGCCTTCGGCCAGCACCTTGTCGCCCAGCAGCGCATTGATCAACGCCGATTTGCCCGCGTTGAACTCGCCCACGACCACCAGCAAGAATAGTTCATCCAACTGGAGCGTGGCTTGTTGCAAAGTGTCCAACTCGTCGCGTGGCGCATCCAACCCGGCCAACGCCAGACGAATCTCGGCCAGCGCCTCTTTTTCGTCGCGCAGTAATTGGGCTTGTTCTTCCGTCAGCATAGACTGTAGCATGTTGGGTCACCTATGTGTGAACAGACCAGCAGGACCGGTTTGCCATCGTCGAGATGACGCGCCGCATCGTTGAGACGACGCGCCGCATCGTCTCTACCGACCGTGGCTTGCCAATTCATCGGCATAAGCGAACAACGCGGGCGTTCCGCCCGTGTGCCAGAACAACACCGTCTCATCGCGGCGGATGGAGCCTTTGCGAATCAGGTCAAGCATTCCGGCGAACGCGCGGCCTGTGTAGACCGGGTCGAGCAGCAAGCCTTCGGTCTGCGCGGCCAACCGAATGGCTTGGCGCTCAGGCTCGCCCATGATGGCATACCCCGCGCCGAGATAATCAGCGTTCACGTCAACGTCGCCCGGCGCAAATTTCATGATCTGCCCAAGGTACGCGGCAGTTTCAGTGGCAAGCTTGGCTACTTTAGCCTGCAGGTCCCCGCGCTTTTCGTCCACGCTGATACCCAATACCTGGCCTGTGTAGTCTGTGGCTTTTGCGCCGACGACCAATCCCGCCTGCGTCCCGCTCGAACTGGACGCAAACACGATGCGGTCAAAGCGCAGGTTCATTTGTTGGGCCTGCTCCATCAATTCTTCCATCGCAGCCACGTAGCCCGTCGCGCCGATGGGGTTGCTTCCGCCGTAGGGGATGAGGTACGGCGCGTAACCCTTGACGCTCAACTCGTTCGCCGTTTCCATCATAGTAGCTTCAACGGCTTCGCGCTGTGCCCAGCGGATTTCCGCGCCGAGGAGTTCATCGAGCAAAAGATTGCCCTGCCGGCTGGATGGCGGTTGCCCGCCTGCGCGCAACACGAGCACACATTTCAAGCCCATCTTGGCGGCGGCGGCCGCCGTCTGCCGCGCGTGATTCGACTGCGGCGCTCCGGCGGTGATGAGTGTATCCATGTGTCGGTCGAGCGCGTCCGCCACGAGGAACTCGAGCTTGCGCGTCTTGTTGCCGCCTGTCGCCAGGCCCGTCTGGTCATCGCGCTTGACGAACACTTGCGGCCCGCCGAGCTTTTCACTCAGCCTGGGCAGTGCGTGGAGCGGCGTGGGCAGATGTCCAAGTGAGACTCGTTTAACTTGATGGGTGAGCATGGCATTCCTCCTGTCGTCTGAAGATGATAGCACACGAGCGTGGTAATGGCAATATGCCGCGCAGTGGGTTATAATCCTTCGTGTGCTGCAACTTTATGCCTGGCATCAACTGGGCAAAAAGGCAAGAGACTGATGAGAACAAAAGCCGAAATCGGAATGTGGGTTGTCATCGTTGGTGTTGCTTTGACAATGCTTGCGAGCGACCGTCGCGCAGAGGCGCGGCCTCTACCTGTGCGAGCGGCGCAAGGCTCGCCATGGGATGATGCCGAGTTGCGCGGCAAGCTTGACCCGGTCTTGCTCAAGCAATTTGCCGCGACATCGGAGAGCCTTTCCGTCATCGTCGAAGTGAAGGCGCAGGCGAATTTGGAATCAGCCGCGCGCACAGGCGCGGGCGTAGCTGAATCACTCCGCGCGACTGCCGACATCAGCCAGCGTGATGTGCGCGCATTCCTCACTGCCGCAGAGGCAGCCGGCCGCGCAAGCGAGGTCAAGTCGTTATGGATCATCAATGCCCTGAGCGCCCACGCCACGCCCGAGACCATTTGGCAACTGGCTGCTCGTCCCGATGTCTCTTTCGTGCGGGCTGACCGCTGGCTGCAGTGGCTTGATCCCAATCTCGACTTGCCGATCTCCGACCTCCAATCACCGACCTCCGGCGTCCAGTGGGGTATCAGCAAGATCCGGGCTGATCAGGTGTGGGCCGCGTTCGATATCACCGGCACGGGCGTGGTGGTGGCTAACATGGACACGGGCGTGGACTGGCTGCATCCGGCGCTCTCCGGCAATTATCGCGGCTGTGCCAGAGGCATCTGCCAGCACCAATTCAGTTGGTTCGATGCGACGCCGACCGGGGCTATGTATCCACTGGACGGCCACGGGCACGGGACGCACACAATGGGCACCATCGCCGGGCAAGGCGGCATTGGTGTTGCGCCTGGCGCGCAGTGGATTGCCGTGCGAGTGTTGGATTCGACTGGCAGCGGCTATGATTCGTGGATTCACGCCGGGTTCCAATGGATTTTGGTTCCGGGCGGCGACCCGACGATGGCTCCGCGCGTGGTGAACAACTCGTGGGGCATTGATCAGAACGGCGATACGACTTTTCAAAACGATGTGCGCGTGTTGAGGGCGGCCGGCATTTTGCCCATGTTCAGCAATGGCAACAGCGGTCCCAACCCCGGCACGGTCGGCTCGCCTGCTTCGCTGCCTGAGGCGTTCGCCGTCGGCGCGACGGACAACACTGATATAGTAGCGTCCTTTTCCAGCCGGGGACCCTCGGCGTTGGGATGGGTCAAGCCAGACATTGCCGCGCCGGGCGTCAGGGTGTTTTCGGCCTGGACCGGCGGAACCTATGCTTATCTCAGCGGCACTTCGATGGCTACGCCGCATGTCGTCGGCACAGCGGCGTTGATGCTTTCGGCTGATCCGACGCTGGACATCACTACGACAATGCGCGTGCTGACGACGACGGCTGTCCCGCTGACGACAACTGTGCCTAACAACGATTCTGGTTGGGGCCGCGTTGATGCCTATGCGGCGGTGATGACCGTAGCGAGCATCGGCACATTGTCCGGCACTGTCAGGAGCGCCGATACGCTCGCTCCTATCGCGGGCGCAGTTGTATCACTCACTGGCACGCGGCATGCTTCTACACAGACGGATGCGAAGGGCGGCTATGTTGTCGGCGTGGCGTCGGGCGTCTATAATGTTTTGGTCAGTGCCTTTGGTTATGTGAGTGATGTGGCCTACAACGTGGTCGTCAGCACAGGCAGGCCCATTGTGCGCGACTGGTCGCTTGCGCCGCTGCCTGTGGGCAGTGTTCAGGGCGCGCTCACGGATGCCGTGACCGGCTTGCCCATCACGGCGATGGTGACGGCGCTCGATACTCCGGTCGCGCAGACAGCGTCCGGCACATACAGTCTGACGCTGCCAGTTGGGACCTACACGCTGCGCGCGACCGGGCTGGGCTATCGAGTTCTCACCGCGACGGTGACGACCACGCAGGGGCAGGTCGTCACTCAAAACATGACGCTGGCGCCAGGCCCCAAGATTCTGCTCGTGGACAGCGGCGCGCGGTATGCTGAAAGCGAGATTGGATATTACCAGCAATCTCTTGACGCGTTGAGCTATACCTATGACACTTGGACGATTCGCAACGCCCCCGCCGATACGCCGCGCGCGAATGACTTGTTATCCTATGACATAGTGATCTGGTCGTCGCCGTTCGATTCGCCGGGTCTGGTTGGAGCCAACGATGCTATCACCAAATTCTTGACTCCCACGCACAGCTTGTTATTGAGCGGCCAGGATGTGGCTTTTTGGGACGGCGGGGGAAGTGGCGCATTCTACGCCCCGTATCTCTATGACCGGCTCAAGACATTGTACGTGCAAGATGATGCTGGAGCACGAACCTTGTCCGGGCTGGCTGGCGACATCATGGCTGGGCTGACGATGACGATCGCCGGGCCGGGCGGCGCGGACAATCAGCGCTTTCCTGACGAAATCGCTGTCGCCGATCCTGATCATGCTGCGCAGATTCTGGCTTATCCGAGCGGCGGGTCGGGCGGGCAAAAGGTGGGCCTGTGCTTGCCGTATAGAGGCGTGGTGCTGTCCTTTGGTTACGAAGCCATCACGAGTGCCGCCACGCGGCTGGCAGTGATGCGGCGGGCGATGGATTATTTCGCCAGCCCGCGCCAGGCGGCTGGACTCGAGTTGAACCCGGTTGATGGCACCGTCGCCGCCCGGCCGGGCGACACAGTGACGCACACAGTGATTCTGCGCAATGTGAGCGAAGTCGCCACGGACACGGTGACGCTATCGCTTGAAGGCGGCGCGTGGCCTCACGCGGTCGGCCCGGCAAGGGCGGCGGTCAAGTCGTGCGACTCGCTGCAAGTCACGCTCACCGTGACGATTCCGGCGGGTGTGGATTGGAACGTACAGGACACCATAACGCTCACGGCGCGATCGTCGCTCTCGCCTTCGATTGCGGCACCAGTCGTGTTGACGACCAAGTCTCGCGCGCCGGTGTTGTTGGTGGACAGCGAGCAACCGGCCTGGTTCAGCAAACTTGGCATGTACGAGCAGGCGCTGGCGCGAGCGGGCGTAGGGTATGACGTCTGGCGTGTTAAGGCTAGCCCGGCCGAACGATCGCCCGGCCCGCTGCTCAAGTGGTACCCTGTCGTAGTGTGGTTCACGGGCTATGATTGGTTCGATCCGCTAAACTCTACTGACGAAGCATACTTGACTGACTATCTTCATCAGGGCGGGCGGCTGTTTCTATCGTCGCCCTTTTATCTCGACATGAATGGATTGACGCCATTCGCGCAGACGAGTCTAGGTATCTTGACCTATACCGACCGTCTGACGACCAGTATAGCCTATGGAGCTGCAAGCAGTCCGATTGGCCATGAACTGGGAACGTTCTTGCTGAACAATCCTTATCCTTCAGCCGGCTTTTTTACTCTGGCCGGAGCGGTCGTGCCCAATCCCAACGCCGTCACAGCTCTGCGCGGCAGTTCGGATCGGGCGTTGGCAATTCAACGCTCTGAAGCGGACTCGCGCACGGTGTTCATGATTGCTCCCTTTGAGTCGCTGAGCGGCGACGATGCGGCTCACGTGATGGGGCGTATCGTCGGCTGGCTGGGCTGGCTGGGCGATTCGACGCTGAGCGCCAGCAAACAAGTGGCCGCTGTGGGAGAGAGTGTCACTTTTACACTTACGACTCGCCACAGTGGCTCTGCGCCGATTCACGCCACGGTGACGGCCACGCTGCCCTTGAGTGTGACGTTTGTCCCCGGCAGCCTCACGCCCGGCGCGGCGTTCAATCCGGCGTCCGGTGTGGTGACATGGGCCGGGCCGCTCTTGCCCGGTGAAGCGATTAGTGTAAGCTATGAGGTCACGCTGAGTACGGCGTTATTGGCCGGGCCACTCGTTTTGCCCGGCACGCCGCTGACGACAACAGCCGTCTTTCGTGATGATACGCACAGCATCCCGTTCGATCAATCGGCTGCGGTGCGCGTGGGCGCACCAAGCCTGTCACTCAGCGAGTTCACTGTGCCGTCGCCGGTTCGGCCGAATGCGCCGCTGACGGTGACGTTGATCGCTTTTAATTCAGGACAGGCTCCAGCGCTGGCAGCTAGAGTCACGGTACTGCCCCCCTTGAGCTTGGCGCCAATCACAGGCGAAACCCGTTGGCAGGGCCGGCTCGACGTGGGTCAATCGGTCACTCTGACCTATCAGGTGAAGGCGCCAGATACGGCGTCGGGCGAGTCAATGTTGACTGAAGCATTGCTTTGGGATGGCGCGGGCGGTGCGTTGGAGCGAATTGCCTGGGTAAAGGTGGAGCCGTATCAGGCGTACCTGCCACTGGTGTTCAAGCACTGAAACAAGAAGCAGGGTGCAGGATGCAAGAAACGTGGCCCATCATGCGTCCTGTGGACTTGCTTGTGTCTTGCGTCTTGCCCAGTGACGTTGGCGCATCAGGTTGAGGACACGCGGCATGGCGGTCGTGTAGAGCCAGTACAGGGTCTGCGATGCGGCGTAATCCCACGCGCCGATGTGCTGGACGAATTGCCCGCCAAAGCCTTGCTTGAAGCGGTAGACGCCCCACATTGGATCGGATTCGATCAGCTCGTCTGGTGCGCCCCACATGTCGTAAACCGTGCAGCCTTGCGCGTGTGACCAGCGCATCGCTTCCCACTGTAACAGGTGATTGGGCATCTTGTCGCGGTGCAGGTCGCGTGACATGCCGTAGAAATAGTATGCGCGTCCCGCAAAGCGAAAGATGACCAACGCTGCGATGGGGTTGCCTTCTGTTTCCGCGATGAGCGGCTGTGCGAGTCCCGCTTCGATGAAACTTCCCCATGCGTCGCGATAGTAATCGAGCGGGCGGATGATAAAGTGGTCGCGCCGGGCCGTTTCGTCATACATCGCGTACAGCAATTCCAGGTCGGCTAATGCCCCGGTGCGCACCGTCACACCGCGCTTTTCCGCCAGCCGGATGTTGTAGCGCGTTTTCTGGTGCATTGCTCCGAGCAGCTCGTCTTCGCTGTGGCGCAGGTCAATCTCCATTGTGTTGCGGAATTGGATTTGCTCCGCTGACGCGTACCACCCCCTTCTCCCGATCGGGGAGAAGGGCTGGGGATGAGGGGACAAGTCTGGATCAATTTTGAGCAAGATCGCGCGCGACTGGCGCGCAAACTGTTCAAGATCGGCCAGCACTTGATTGACGAGCGGCGCGTCGCCGTAATCCATCGCCGGGCCTTTGGGGATGTACAGGACGCGCAAAGGCAGGCGGCCCAGTTGTCGGCGCAGAACGAGCGCGGCAGCGCGGGGCTGACCGGCATCGTCGTTCCACACCAAATAGTGTGGTGCCCAGCCGTGGCGAGACTTGAATTGGCCCCACTCCCACGTTTGCAAGACGTGCGCCAGCGGGAGTGAAGCGAGGGTAGTGTTCCAGGTCTCGCGGGAAGTGATGTATGTGAGGAACATTCGATGGGGCGGGGGATGTCCCCACCTTTAAAGCAGGATAGCCTGCAACGTGGTCAATTGCTCGGCCGGATCAAAGATCGCTCGTACGGGGATCTCGAATCCGTTCACCGCAACGCTTTGGATCGTCCCGGTCTTGACTTTGACGGCTAGCTCGTAGGTGTCTCCTTTGAGCAAATACTGTTCCACGCTGCCTTGGCTGGGGTCAACAATCCAGTACTCGCGGACGCCATGTAGCGCGTAATCTTCAAACTTGACGCCACGGTCAATCGCTTCAGTCGAATCGGACAAAACCTCAACCACGAAATCTGGGGCAGGAAATTTTGCTTGCTCCGGCGTAAAGGTTTGCGCTTTGTCCAATCCAAAGAAGCAAATATCCGGCTCATAATCGTTGCGGCTGAGAGCGATGAGGATTTTTTCGTGACCGACGTATCCCAGGCGACGTTTTTGGACGTGCGTTTTGAGCAGGGCAAACAGGTTGTCGCTGGCGTTGCTGTGTCGCAGTTTGACGGGCGAATGCACAATGATCTCTCCATTGATAAATTCGGCTTTTTCTGTCTCAGAGATTTCGTCATAGAAACGCTGGCGCTTTTGCTGCTCTGCCTGAAGGATAGATTGAAACTGCCGCATCACCTGTGGCAACCGAGGCGAGCGGATCAATCGCTCGACGATGCTGTCTGTTGAAACAGGAGTCAGATAATTCGCGCTCATACTCCTAGTATACCTCAAAACACGTCCCAGATGCAATGCTGGGGGACCTCGCCATTACAGCCAGCGAGCCAGAATCTCCCGCGCTGCTCTGGATTTGGCTGGCCAATCTTGCGCTTCGTTATCAATCCGAAAATAGTGCGGATGACCGCCCCACGCCTGTTGGAGCAACCGATCAATGCGAATGGCATCTGCTGGCTCCTCTGGCCGATGAGCCTCCGGCCACTTTTTGTAGGCCCGCGCCGCGCCATCCGCTGCTGTGACCAGGTGAATCACCGCCGTATAACGCCGATACAGGTCTTGACGCTGCGTTTCGGTGAAGGCAAAGAACTCGTCTTCCGGCCAGCCTCGGTCGAGCCAGTAGGCCAGCGGGTCGAGTGTCCCGCGATGGCACAGGATGAGGCGTGGATCGTCGGGGCCGAGCGCGCGATTCAGCCCATCTTCGAGCGAGAGTTGCAGGTGAACCATCACGCGCTGAAAGAGCCGCTCGCGCGGAGAGATGTTGAGGTGACGCATGAGGGAGATGGCTTCCGGCAATGCGGCGACGCGATGGCTCCAGGCAGGGTCACGCAGCAGTTCGTCAATCAGCGTCGTCTTGCCGCCGCCCGGGCCGCCGGTCAGGACGATGATGGGCCGATGGGTCGGTCGAGTGGAACGAGGTTTGTCTTTAGCCAATCCACAAAAGCCTCAAAGGTCATTTCATCGGTCAGGAAAAGTTGCGTCTTGTCCGAGCGGTGCAAGTGGGGCATGGGCTCGCCGGCGTGTTCAGCGCCGATGTGTCCATATTTGAGCCGGATGGCGCGCGGGTCGGGGCTATTGTCAAAGCCTGCCTCGACCCATTCGCCGCGCAGGACGTAATAGCGATACTGACGCGCTCCTTCGCCGAGCAACTCGGTCACAAGCACCTGATAGGCCCCATAGACGGCGCGCAGGCGCAGGATCGCTCGCTCGGGGGTAAAGTCGGTGGAAGATTTGACCTGCTCAAAGGTCTCGCGCGCCAGCGCTTCTATCCGAGCAAAAGCGTCTGCAGGTGTCGTGTCCAATCTTGGATTCCTTTATGGCAAAACTCCCAGTCGGCCAGGTCTGCTTCCCACACTTTGCTCACCTGGGTTTCGATCTGGTGAACATAGTTTTCGTCGGTCGCCGTGCGCTGAGCGAATGTGACATAGTCCAGGCCGTACCGGGCGACGTAACCGGCTTCGCGCTGCCGCAGTTCCGCCACTTTGCCGGTGATTTGCTCGATGGCATAGCGTTGCACAGCCAGGTCTATTGCAGCCTGCA
>CAYGWJ010000411.1:0-5324 GCA_964353405.1 uncultured Anaerolineae bacterium | reverse complement strand
TCGTTAAAACACGGGATTTGGATGATGAGCTTCACGGGGTGTCTCGATTCAGTCCCAAGTTATTGGGGGGAATACAACCGCGCCCCAAACCCACGGGCGCTGTCGCCCTCTGAGCACGACGCGATTATAACAAAATACCCTAAATCTAGCAACGAATGGACCCGCGACGAGCGCTCTCACTGTGGCAAGCGGATACTTTCAAACGTGCCCGGCTCGGACGGCGTTCCTCCCTGCCGGTAGAAGGCAACGATATGGCCTGTTACCGCCCGAACAGAGTACGGTTTCCCAGCGCCTCGGCGTACTCGACGCGGCGAGGCGGGTTGATGAGCCACAATTGGTCACCTTCCGACTTGGATAGGTCCAACAGCGATGCATGCATCTGAGCAAACACGTCGCGGGACATGTCGGCGGCCCAGTTCCACTGATAGCTTCGATGCGGCAGTGCGACCAGATTAGCTGCCAGGATTCCCACCGTCGCAAAGACAACCCGCCACCGCCAGGATGACGAGTACACAAGCATAGCGGCATTCCACGCCAGGATGACCGTCGCGGCAATGTCTGCTCTTCGTTAAAGCAAGGAATCTGGATGATGAGCTTCATCGGGGATCATCTCGATTCAAGCGCTAGTGGATTTTGGAGTAAGCGCAGGAGGATTATAACAAAAGAAACTTGATATGGCAAAGTAAGCAAATTGACAATGTACTTTCAGCCATGCTACAATGACCGCAACCTCGTACATGAAACAAAGCTCATCAACGAGGATGGCCTCGAAAGGAGGCAACCGGATGGTTGAACTATGTATCCTGGGGGAAGAAGGAGTCAAGCGAGTTCATGCTGCAACCTTGCGCATCCTTTCGGAAGTGGGCATTCTCCTGACGCATCCCGCTGCGCGCGAAATGTTGGCCGGGCACGGAGCGCGTGTTGCAGAGAACCGTGTTTATTTGCCCGCCGACCTGGTGGAAAAGTGTGTAGCCCAGTGCCCGCACACTGTCAAGGTACAGGGTCGCGATCCGCACAAGGCGGTCGTCCTGGGCGATGGCGGCTTGTATGCCCACAATGTAGGCGGCACGCCGAACATCTTGGATGCGGTCACAGGTGAGCGGCGCGCTGCCGTGCGCGACGACAACGTCAAGACCGCTCGCTTGCTCGACGCCCTGCCCAACGTCTCCAGTGTGACGCCTTTTTTCACTCCGCAGGATGTCCCGGCCGTCTCGATGGCGTTGTGGATGTACTATGACACCGTCGCCAACACCACCAAGCCCGTGCATGGGCCGGGTGTGCAAACCTCGCGTGAAGTGCGAGCCGTCGCCGAGATGGCGCGCATCGCCGACCCGGAAGGGACAGTGACCATTGCGATTTCGCCACTCAGCCCGCTCGGATTTCCGAACGATGTGGTCGAGGCGATCCTCGAAACCGCTCGATTAGGATTGCCTCTTGGGCCATTGCCCTGCCCTATCCTGGGTGCAACAGCGCCCATGTCCATCGCCGGCGGATTGGCGCAGCAAAACGCCGAGGTGCTCACCTCAATTGTCCTGGCTCAATTGACGCACCCCGGCCTGCCGATTTTTTACTGCGGGCGGCTCAGCACCATGAGCCTGCGCACCGGGCTTTCGGTGTGGGGCAATCCCGAGATCGGATTGATCGGCGTCGGCGCCGTCGAGCTGGCGCACTCTTACCATTTGCCGGTCAACGTCTACGGTCTTTGCACCGATGCTCACTCGTCCGATATTCAAAGCGGCTACGAGCGGATGCTCAATGCTCTTTTGCCGGCGTTGGCCGGTGCGGACGAGATCTCTGGAGTCGGCGAAGTGTGGGGAGGCGTGGTCAGTTCGCTGGCGCAGATGGTGATTGACGATGAAATCCTCGACTATGTCAAACGCGCGCGGCGCGGTTTTGAAGCGAATGAAGAGAGCTTGGCGGTCGACGTCATCTTGAAAGCCATGGACGGCGCGCGGAACTTTTTAGGTCAAAAGCACACCGTCAAGTTTATGCGGCAAGGCGAGGTATTGCAAACCCGGTTGGCAAAACGGGAAGGCTGGGCCGAATGGCAAAGCTCTGGCCGCCAAGGCGTCGCAGAACGAGCCGCCGAACGAGCGGTGGAACTGCTCAGCACGAAAAAAGTGCCCCCGCTCAGCGAACAACAACATGCCGCGATGCAGGATGTAATCCGGAGCGTGGAGCAGGGGTCAAAGTGACCTGTCGAGCAGGCTATCAGTCCGGCGGTTGACGGCCCCGCCGTGGCGTGTTAGAATGAGGGTGTATCCGATACTGGACCGAAAAAGATGTCGAGTAACGATTCCGAAGCTTCAGCACCCAAGCCGGGCGGCAGCCAGTCTGCCGCCCGGGATTTGACACCCGCGCGGAGGCGCAGGGGACTGTAGCGTTATCGTCCCCCGACCCGGGCGCGGGAACTGGTTCTTTGCGCCCACGGTCAGGGGAACGCGACGATGGTGTCTCTGCACCTGTCGCCGCTGCTGCCTTTTCTTTTCGAGCCGTGGGCACACCGCCCACGGTTTCTGTTTAAAGACCTTAGGGTTTCGAAAACCCTAAAGGTCTACAGAGGACACCATGACCGCACGACCCAACATGCGTCAACGACTGGCCGACGCGCTCAAGCACACGCCGGCCGCCTTTGCCGACCTGCGCGTGGAGCGGCGCCAGGTGACGCACATCGTCTTCCGCGATGACGGGCTGGAGACAGTGGACAGTCACGTGGATCAAGGGGGCATCGCTCGCGCGCTCTTGCCCGGCGGCGGCTGGGGCGTCGTCACGTTCACCCTGCGGAGCGTGCGCGACCTCAAGCGCCGCGTCCGCCAGGCCTGGGACGTCGCTCGCGCCGCGACAGGGCAGCACATCGAATTGGCGCCTGTTGAGCCAGTGGCCGGTCAAGTCCAAGTGAGCCTGGCGAAAGACTTTCGCCAGGTTCCGCTGGAAGACAAGACCGCGCTCATGGAGCGCTATCACGACCAACTCATCCGAGGCGCTCCCTGCATTCAGAGTGGACAAGTCGAATACCGTGACGCTTTCACGCAAGTCTATTACGCCAATAGCGAGGGGACGTACACTTACCAGGAGCGACCGACAATTGACCTGCAACTGTCGGCGGTTGCAGGCGAAGACAGTCGCGTCCAAAGAGCGGGCAAGTCGCTGGCACTGGCTGCCGGGTTCGAAGCCGTAGAAAACCGTGACGACCTTGTGCGCGATGTGATCAAACTGGCAGGCGACCTGCTCAACGCGGAGCCGGTGCGCGGCGGGCGTTACCCGGTCGTGCTGGACCCGGCGCTGGCCGGGCTGTTCATCCACGAAGCCTTTGGTCACCTTTCGGAAGCCGATTTTATCGTCGCTAACCCGCAGGCCCAAGAGAGGATGGCCTTGGGCCAACAGCTCGGGCCGCGTGAGCTCGACGTATCCGACGACGGCAGCCTGCCCGGCTTGCGCGGCAGCGTGGCCTTTGACGACGAAGGCGTGCCCACGCAAAAGACCTATCTCATTCGCCAAGGCAAGCTGGTGGGCCGCCTGCACAGCCGCGAAACAGCCGCCGAGCTGGGCGAGCGACCCACCGGCAACGCCCGCGCCACAAGTTATCGCTACCCGCCGCTGGTGCGGATGACCAACACGGCCATCGAGCCTGGCAACGGCGGGACGCTTTCTGATTTGATCCGCGACGTGGAATTGGGGCTGTACGCCTGCGATTGGCTGGGCGGGGAGATGGCGATAGACGATTTTACCTTTGTCGCCAAGTATGCCCACGTGATCCGCCACGGCGAGCTGGCCGAGATGGTGCGAGACGTGACCTGCACCGGCAACGTGTTCGAGACTCTGGGAAACATTGACCGCATCGGCAGCGATTTTGCCTGGGACGTCAGCTCGGGCGATTGCGGCAAAGGTGTGGAGGGATTGCCGGTGTGCGACGGCGGCCCACACATTCGGGTTCAAGACGTTTTGGTGGGAGGCAAATAGAATGGTGGCGATTCGAACAGAATGGAACCTGGCCGACAAGGAGTTTCTTCAACAGAACCATCCGAGCGACGCGTGTCAGTTTCAAGGGGAATAAACTGCGCGCTGTGCAAGTCACAGAGACCGAGACGCGGGCGGCGCGAGCGCTCTTGCGCGGGCGGCTCGGCCACGCCAGCAGCACCGACCATCAAGTGAACGAGCGGCAGCTCGTCGAGCGCGCTGTGGCCGCCTGCCGGCACGGGCGACCTGTGGGCATGGCTTTTCCTTCCGGGCGTGTGTCCAGCCGCCCGACGGATGCCAGACTCGCGCGGCTCTCGGCTCAAGACATGGCCGTCATCGGAGAAGAAATCGTCAGCATCATCCGGCAGGCTGACCCGGACGCCACGGTGGAATTGCAGGTGCAGCGCAGCCGCGAGGACTTTTCCTTGCACAATAGCGCAGGCGGGCGCGCGAGGCAAGCCTCCGGGGCACTGGCCATGGACGTCTGGGTGGAACGCCACCGCGACGACGATGTGCTGGTGGTGTTCGACAGCTTCAAGACAGCGCGGCTGGATGGGAGCCACCGTGATTTTGCAGCGCGCATCGCGCAACGATTGACCTGGGCCGACAAGTGGGTCAGTGTGCGGCCCGGGCGAATGCCCGTGATTCTTTCGCCCACCGCCTGCGCCACGCTTTTGCAGCCACTCGTGATCGAGTTTTCCGGCGCGCGCGTCCGCAGCAAGAGCAGTCCACTCGCAGGCAAGCTGGGCCGGCAGATGTTCGATTCAAGGCTCACGCTGGTGGACGATGGGACACTGTCTGGTCGGCCCGGCGGGGCATTCGATCACGAAGGCGTTCCCACCCAACGCACGGTGCTCGTCCGCAATGGCGTGGTGACGGGGTTCTATTACGACTTGCAGACGGCGGCGCAGTCCGGCGCGCCAAGCACCGGCAACGGTCGGCGCGACATGCTCGCCCCCCCGCGCCCTCAGCCGGGCAATCTGGTCATCGAGCCGGGCACGACGAGCCTGGAAGAGATGCTGCGACAAGCCGGCGATGGATTGCTGGTTGACCTGCTGATAGGCGCTAATACGGCTGCGGCGTTGCGCGGGACGTTTTCACGCACGGTGCTGCTGGGTTACAAGATCGAGCGCGGGCGCATTGCGGGTTACGTCAAAGGGGTGGCGCTGGCCGGCCACCTCTACGAGATGCTGCGCGATGTGCAAGCCATTGGCAACACCGGTTATTGGTCGGGCGATATGTGCGCGCCCTACTTGCTGATCGGCGGCATGAGCGTTTCGATCTAGCATGATTGACAATGCGCCTGGACGTGTTATACTAAACAAAGTGTTGAATGAATCTGCTCGCCATTAGCCCTTGGCCGACGA
>CAYGWJ010000410.1:0-11068 GCA_964353405.1 uncultured Anaerolineae bacterium | reverse complement strand
GATACCAGGAGTGTCGCGCTAGGCGATCTCAACGGCGATGGCGCATTGGATATTGTGCTCGGCAACTTTGGTGCACCTAGTCAGATATATCTCAATAATGGAGCAGGGGGATTTGCTTTGCCAGTCATTCTCCCCAATAGTGGCAATACTACTAACAGCGTAGCCGTGGGTGACCTTGATAACGATGGCGCTTTAGATCTGGTGTTTGGTAACCAGTTCCAGCCTAGCCAAGTGTACTTCAATAATGGAGCGGGGAACTTCGATGCCCCAGTTAATCCTCCGGGCAGTGCTACTAATACCTTTAGTGTTGTATTAGGGGATCTTAATGGCGATGCTACACTCGATATAGTGCTTGCCAACAGCACTGGACCTAGCCAGATTTACTTCAATAGCGGAGGAGGTAGATTTCCTGCTTTCAGCACCTTGCCCGGCAGCGGTCTATGTACTTACAGCATTGCAGCAGGAGATCTCAACGGCGACGGCGCGTTGGACCTGGTGCTTGGGAACTTCTACGATCGGACTAGCCAGGTATATCTAAACAACAGGACAGGGGGGTTCAACGCGCCGATTACCCTTCCAGGCGGTATCAGATACACCACGAGTATAGCATTGGGGGACATTGACGGAGATGGTGTACTTGACCTAATACGTGGAAACTATAACACAGAAAGCCAGGTTTACCTGAATCGTCTGTTCAGCGCTCCCCGTCTACCCAATAACCCTCCTTACGTTGCGGCCACCCGACCTGGCCGCACAAGTAACGCTAATTTCCTTTCTACGCCAGACATACTTGGCGTTCAAGTTATTCCCATATCCTATACACTGTCTGATCCGGAAGGTGATCAAGCGCGCTTTATCCGCGCTTACTACTCACCAGACGGCGGCGGCAATTGGTACACTGCCACGGCGGCGAGCGGCACGCCAACGACGACCCTCACCCCGCGCCGATACTTTGACAAAACCTATCTGACACCGACGGTTACGCTCTCTGATAATAGCGTTGTCACTTCGACCCTGATGCTTACGGCCACTTCTCCACTCACCACCACCGATGTGAAGGTGTGGGTGGTGATTTCGCACACTCAAGCTTCCGAATTGCAGCTGGTGCTGCAGGCGCCCACAGGTTTCACTGTGACACTCATGAACGCAGGCACACTGCAAGGCGGGATTTCTCAGACAATGATGTTCGACGACGCAGCACCAACTCCGATCCTCTCGGCTACCATGCCATACGGCGGAGCGTACAAGCCTGCAGGCAGATTGACGTGGTTGAATGGCCTACGTGCGTCTGGCACATGGAAGTTGCGCGTGGAAGACACCGCTCCCGGAAATATCGGCAAACTGCTTGCCTGGGGCCTACATGTGCAAGACAGCGCAGGCGTGCACGTCTACAACTGGGATACGTTCGCGAGCGGCTTCTTTGGCCAATCGGATAATGTCGTGTTTCGCATCGAAGCGTATCCGAGTCTCACGTCCGGCCCCAACGGTGTGCCCATCTTTCAGCATCCTTATGCTTCAGCTACCACCTTCCCCTTCCGCGTACGCGGAACACAGGTGCAAGTGTTCAGCGAAACGACGACCATCAGCAACGCCGTCACCGGGGCAATGGTCTATCGCCTGCCCGCGGGCCAGTCTGTGAGCGCCGAGCCTATGGCCGATAGCTCGGGCAAGCCTTTCCGCACCGATGGGCACGGCTACTTACAGGGCCGTGGCCGGATCGGCATCGACGACACACTCGTTGCGTTGCTGCCCATCACGGCTACTGATACCTACACGCTGTACTATTCCAGCGCCACACCGAATGCCATCGGCCTCACTGGCACGCCAGTCCTCAAGCCGGGCGTGCAGGCGCTCACCGTCACAGCGGCAAATCCGCTCGTGTTGTTCAACCTGGATATCTCGCTCGAATGGGATGCGCGCAATGACGCGCAGTTCTTGTCCCAGTTGCAGTTTGACCTGCAACGCACATCCGAGTTGCTCTATGACTGGGCGAACGGGCAAGCGGCGCTGGGCCAGGTGAATATTTATCACGACCGGGAAAAGTGGCTGGATGCGCACGTCAGAATCTATGCCACCAACCGGCTGTGGCCAAATGCGGTCCAGGGTGGCATCGCCAGCACCGTCATCACCGACCCAGTGACATCCACCCTCACCTACGAACCGGGTCAGTTACGCATGGGAGCCGTCTGGAACCGCTACGGTGAATCAACCGGCAGCCTGGGCGAGGACTGGCCGCGCACCCTGGCTCACGAGTTGGGTCACTATCTCTTCTTCCTCGACGATGACTACCTGGGCCTGGATACGAATGGTCTGCTTATTCCGGTGGATACCTGCACAGGCACGGCCATGAGCGACCCCTATCGTGACGACTATAGTGAGCTCCATCCTGGTGGGATCAGTTGGACCACAGGGTGTTCGAACACGCTGCCAGCCAAAGAGACAGGCCGTTGGGACTGGGCGACGGTGACGACTTTCTATCCCGGGTTGAACGGTAGCCGCATCAACGCTGGCCCCACCGGCTTGCCACTGGCGGTGACCCAGATCAGGACCGTCGAGCCGGTCACGCCAACCATGGTGTTACCCGTGCCCGTTTTCTTTCTGTCTCAGGATGGCGGGCGCGTTCAGCCGGGTGCGAGCGCTCGCGCGTTCCTCTTCCAGGGCGACCGGCTGACCGATCTGGGCAGTCCATCGCTGGACCAGGTGCTGGCGCGGGGGGCGCGACCTGGCGACCGCCTCTGCGTTTACGAGCCGGCGGCTCAACGGTTAGGTTGCGAAGTCATCACCGCTGGTGACGAGCAACTGGCGTTGGTCTCCAAATCTGGCTGGCAACCACAAGTGATCGTCACTCCAGTCACCTCGCAGACCATCGCCATCAGCGTGACGAATGTGTCGTCCGGCCTGTCGCTCAGGGCGCGACTCTTTCCGGTGGATAGCCCGGCTTCTCCTACGATGACGCTGGCGTATGTGGCGACAGGGGAATACGCTGGCACTTTCCATTTCGATGAGCCGGTGCCCGAGGGCTATGTTCAAGTTTGGATCAATGAGCCAGAACCCCGCCGCGAGATGGTCACCGGTTACACAATGGGAGGTAACCCCGGTCATATGCGATCGCGCGGTGGTCACATGCGTTCGCGTGGCGCGCCGGTACTCTCCTCCGACGGTCAGGTGATCCTGTTTGGGAATGATCTAAACTTTGCTGAAGGTGAGTTCTATACACTGCAAGAGGTAACCTATATCCCGTCTGCACTCGTGTGGGCCACGCTGGTCGGTCGTGCCTACTTGTTATCGGCGTCGCCACACGCGCCCGATTTGAGCGGCACGTCTATCACTTTCGGTTATTTGGGCAGTGAAGTGCCGCCCGGCGAAGAAGGGTGGCTGCGGGTATATGTGTGGAATGGGTCCTCGTGGCAGCAGTTGCCGACTGAGTTGAACATGTATCACAATCTTGTTTCGGCGCCCACACAAGGCCCGGGCTTGTATGCGCTGATGTCGAGCATCGAGATTCCGCTGTATGGGCCCGGCTGGAACCCTGTAGGCTACCCAGTGCAGGCAACACGGCCAGTGACAGAAGCTTTGCGATCGATTGAGGGTTATTACACCATCGTCTATGGCTATGTCATGACCGACACTGCCGATCCGTGGAGAGTCTACGGTGTAGGAGCACCCGACTGGGTGAAGGATCTGAATGTGCTCGAGTTTGGTCATTCGTATTGGATCAGCGTGACAGAGAATGTCCCATGGCGACTGAGAGGGGGGACAAATGCCATGCAGGCTTCTGCCGGTGTCTTGTTCCCGCCCGCCACATATTATGGCGCTGTGCTTGGCGGGCCAGACTTGACGCCCACGGCAGGAATGATGGTGACTGTCTGGGTGAACGGCAACGCCTGTGGGCAGGGACGGACTTTGAAGGTGGACGACCAGATCGTCTACAGCATCCATGTGTTCGCCGATGAACCGAGTCTATCTGGATGTGGCGCACCGGGCCGTGCAATAAAGTTCAAGGTGGGAGACAGGGATATGACGACCACCGTGATGTGGGACAACAATCGCCTGTGGCAAGTGTCTTTGTTTATCGGTCAGCCTATCTACTTGCCACTGGTTATGAAGCAATAAGGTCTCTTGGGCGATAGGGGAAACCACGTGGGAAACACTTGCGAGTGGCATCTTTGTAGCAAGTCCTTGACTGGCCGTCAGCGGCGATTTTGCAGTCCAGAATGCAAGAACAAGTATTACGTGACACAACGCAGAAAAGCGCTCAAGGAGATGGCTGTCAAATACAAGGGCGGCAAGTGTGCGCTGTGCGGCTATGACCGATGCCTGGATGCACTGTCATTCCATCACGAGGGCGAAAAGGAATTTGGAATCGGCGCGAAAGGGTATACCCGATCTTGGGAGAAGGTCAAAGCCGAACTGGATGAATGCCTTCTGGTCTGCAGCAATTGCCATGCAGAAATTCACGCGGGCCTGCACAAAATTTGACGACTCGCGAGGATTCAGGTATAATGCCTCTCGTCAATCGTTCCTCGGTAGCTCAATAGGCAGAGCAATCGGCTGTAATGATTTTGCAGCGCCGCTCGGCGACGAGCGGTGGAAAATCGGGTGAATTCAGGGAAGCCGCAGCACGTCAAGGTGGCGGTAATCCTGAGCCAAGCTCGGCGATGGGCGAAAGTAAAATCGCCGGGAAGGTGCAGAGACTAGGGGATGAGCGGCCCGGCAATAAGCCCCGTCAGCGCCCGACATCCTATCCGGCTTTGGCCGGAGGATGATGAGATAGTCCATTCCCTGTGGAAACACGGGGGGCAATGTAACCGATGGGTTCCTGGTTCGAGTCCAGGCCGAGGAGCTAGAACGCAGAATGGGGAGAAGGGAAACCTTCTCCCTTTTTCGTTCGTTATCGTCTCCGTGTCTTGCATCTTGGGTCCTGCATCTTGCCTCTTGCGTCCTGCCTCTTGCCTCTTGCCTCTTGCCTCTTGCGTCCTGCCTCTTGCGTCCTGCTTCTTGCCTCTTACCTTGCCTTGCCGCCATTCCGCTTCGGGCTTATAATCCGCTGCGCATCTTACCCAACCTGCAACGCGACTCTGCGAAAGGCTTCTCACAGACTGCATGGCTTCTACAGACTCGTCGGCTGTATCGGTGCCGTCGGAGCGAGGGCCGCATTTAGCCGCCACGTTCCGCGCGATGCGCCACCGCAACTACCGGCTGTGGTTTTTCGGCCAGGGCATCTCGCTCATCGGCACGTGGATGCAAACGATGGCCCAGCAGGTGCTCGTCTATCGGTTGACCGGCTCGGCGGCGTGGCTGGGTATCGTCAACTTTGTCGCCATCGTGCCGCTCGTGCCGCTGGCGTTATGGGGAGGCTCAATCTCAGATCGCTTACCCAAGCGGACCATCATTGTCATCACGCAAACCATCATGCTGATTCAGGCTTTGCTGCTGGCCGTGCTCACCTGGACCGGCGCCGTGCAGGTCTGGCACGTGATGGTGCTGGCGTTCGTGTTGGGCGCCGCGAACGCAGTGGACATGCCCGCGCGCCAGGCGTTCACCGTGGACATGGTCGAAGGCAAAGAGGACCTCACCAACGCCATTGGGTTGAACTCGGCCATATTCAACGGCGCGCGCGCGCTCGGCCCGGCGTTGGCCGGCCTGGCCGTGGCCGCGACAGGCGAGGGGACAGGGTTCTTTCTCAACGGCTTGAGCTTTGTGGCCGTCATCATCAGCCTGCTGATGATGCGCAATTTGCCGCAGTCGTCGCGTCCACGCCAAGAAGCAGGCTTGAAATCTCACATGGCGGAAGGCGTGCGCTACGTTCTCAAGCAACAGGCGATTCTGGTGCTGATCAGCCTGATCGCGGCGAGCGCATTCCTTTCGATGCCCTACAACACCCTGATGCCCGTCTTTGCCGACGTCGTGCTCAAAGACAGCGCTCAGCCGGTGGTAAACCTGCTGTGTGGCGGCGTGCGTCCGCTGATGCAGTGCCAGGCTCCGGAGGCGCTGCCGCTGGGCATCCTGCTGACCGCCGTGGGCATCGGCGCGGTGGCGGGCGCGCTGCTGGTGGCCTCGCTGCCGGAAAACGCACGGCGGGGACGAATGCTCACGCTGGGCAACCTGGCGTTTCCGCTGGTGCTGTTGTTCTTTGCCGCGTCGCGCTCGTTCGTGCTGTCGCTGGCGTTGATGGTCATAACAGGCATCAGTTTTGTCTGGCAAAACGCGCTGGCCAACACGCTGCTCCAGATCGTGACGCCCGACGACAAGCGCGGGCGCGTGATGAGTCTGTATTCGCTGACTTTCCAGGGGATGATGCGTGTGGGCGGCCTGCAGGCGGGATTGGTAGCCGACCGGATCGGCGCGCCCCTTTCCATTGGTATCGGCGCGGCGGTCTCGCTGGCATACGGCCTGTTCGTCGCCATCCGCTTCCCCAAAGTGCGCGACATGGCCTGATAGCCTATCCGACAACCCTGTAGCTGACGCACACTTGCGCGGTGGCGGGCGGCGGGCGGTGCAAAGATGATCAAAACAACCCGGCTTGTCAAGCGTTTCGGCGACAAGGTCGCCGTGAACGACGTCAACCTCGACGTGAAAGGCGGCGAGATTTTCGGCTTCCTCGGCCCCAATGGCGCGGGCAAGACCACCACGATCAAGATGGTCTGCGGTCTGTTGCGCCCCACCTCGGGCCAGGCCTATGTCGGCGGATTCGACATCCAGCAGCAGCCCATCGCGGCCAAGTCTATCCTGGGCTATGTGCCCGACGAGCCAATGCTGTACGACAAGCTCTCCGGGCGCGAGTTCCTGAGCTTTGTGGCCGACCTCTACAACGTCCCGTCGCAGCAGGCCGAGCATCGAGCCGAAGAACTGCTCAGGCTGTTCGACCTGACGAACGACGCCGATAATCTCATCGAAAGTTTTTCGCACGGGATGCGTCAAAAGACGGCCATCGCAGGCGCGCTGATGCACGACCCCAAGGTGCTCGTCCTCGACGAGCCTACCGTCGGGCTGGATCCCAAATCGGCGCGGCTGATCAAGGACATCCTGCGTCAACTGGCCGAGCGGGGCGCGGCCGTCTTTCTCTCGACGCACATCCTGGAAATCGCCGAGCGGATGTGCGACCGCATCGGCATCATTGACCACGGCAACCTGATCGCCATCGGCACGGTGGACGAGCTCCGCGCGGGTAAAGCCGGTCAGAGCCTGGAAGACATTTTCCTGGCGCTCACAGGCGGGGCCGAGTACGCGGAAATTGCGCAAGTGTTGGCATGAAGCAAGAGGCAGGATGCAAGAGGCAGGATGCAAGAAGCAGGAGAAGCGCAAATGAATCCATTGCCTGATTATCTATCCGTCCGCGCGACGACATTGCAGGAAGCATGGATTCGATCCTGCCTTTGCCCAAATCCGCGACGAGGGACGCTCCGGATTTTTGGGCGTTCGTCAATCAAACGGTCGAGTTGCCTAAAGTGCCTTTGCCATTCGAACAGATACGCTTGTCTGGGAAGTTGGCCTGGGTTGGTCTAGGAGACGATGATGATCAGTCTGACCTGAAAAGTCATCATTCGCCATTCGATATGATGCTCTCCTACATCTGGAAACTTTTGCGCGCGCGATGGCGCATCACCTGGAACAATGTCCGGCGAGCGAGCCGCCGCCGCAAGATCGGCTACTTGATCGCCGCGTTCGGCTTGACCGTCTTGGCCATCGTCCTCGTCCTGGTCAGCTGGGGAGTCCTGGCCGTCTTGCGGCGGCCTGAGGTGGCTGCGTTCGTCACGCCGGATTTGATCCGCTCGATTCCAGTGTTCTTTACCAGCGCCACGTTTCTGGCGGGTCTGCTCACCAACTTTGGCGTGCTCTTGCAGTCGTTGTACCTGGCCGGCGACATGGAGTTCTTGCTGGCCGCGCCCATCCCGCCGCGCGCGGTCTTTGTCGCCAAGCTCGTCCAGGCCGTGCTGCCCAACTTTTTGTTCATGTGCCTGTTCAACCTGCCCGCCCTCATCGGGTTGGGCATCGCACAAGGCTACAACGTCACCTACTTTGCGATGGCGCCGGTGATGTTGGTGCTGTTGATGCTGGCCGGCGCCGGCATCGCCGCCGTGGGAGTGATGGGCGTGGTGCGGCTTGTGCCCGCCCGGCGTGTGGCCGAAGTGTTGGGCCTGGTCGGCGGCGTGACCAGCATCTTGTGCTCGCAGTCCGGCCAGCTCATGCGCGCCACCAGCCTGGGACGCACATCGTCGGCCCAAGTGATGGCGGTGGCGAACACCGCGGCACAGTTCAACCAGCCTTACTCGCCGCTGGCTTGGCCGGGGCGGGCGCTGGTGGCATTGGGCGAAGGGCAATGGCTGGCCGCGGTCTTGCTCGTGAGTGCGACCACCGCGTTGACGCTAGGGGCATTTGCCGTGTCGCTGGTGGCCTCAGAGCGGCTGTACATCTCCGGCTGGGCCAGAACGCGCGCCGGCGTGGCTCCCCACCGGGTGGCGCATGGGGAGCGACGACGCAAGCGCGGCGCAGTGCGGTTCTTGCCTTCGGCTGTCACGGCGCTGGTCGTCAAAGATTTCAAGCTGCTCACGCGTGATCTGCGCAACCTCTCGCAGCTCATCACGCCCATCGTCCTCGGTGTGATCTACACCTTCTCACTCTTGGGCGGCACTCGGCGTGAGGCCATCCCGTCGGAAGTCGAGCGCGGGATCATGCTGTATGGTAGTATAGGCACAGCGCTGTTTGTGGCGTGGATGTTTGCCATGCGATTGGCCCTGGGCGGCATCGGGATGGAAGGCAAGCGCTACTGGCTGCTAAAAGTTTCGCCGTTGCGCGCCGAAGCGCTCTTGGCCGCCAAGTTCATCGTGGCATATCTTCCCTCGCTGGGGCTCGGCACGGCATTCCTGATCGTCACATCCTTCGTCGGCAAATTAGCGCCGAGACTGTTGCCCTACAACTGGGCTGCACTTGCAGCGACGATTGCCGCACTGTGCGCCGTGTATCTTGCCTTTGGCACGGCCGGGGCCAACCTAAAGTGGGAAGACCCCCGGCACGTCACGCGCGGAACCACGGGCTGCATCGGCTGGCTCTTTGGGTCGGCGACCGCCGTGACGGTGGCCGGGGTATTCGTGGGCATTCCGCCGCTCGTTTCGCTGTTCGGCGCGCCGGAAGCGCTGGGGCAGCTCATGGGCCTGAGCGCGGGATTGGCGCTGTCGGCTGGCGTGATAGCCGCTGCGTTGTTGTGGTCGCGCGGCCGAGTGGCGCTGGTGGGCGAAGAGTAGTGGCATGATAGCTGATGCGGAGAGACGGAGATGGAAACGGAACGACGACGCGTTGACTGGGTGATCATAATCCTGGCGGCAATGGTGGTGGCCAGCCCGGCCGCTTCGCTGATCGCGGCCGACTGGACCGAGGGGCTAGAGGTGCTGCTGACCGCCGCGTTCTTTGGGATGCTGGCGGGCCTGGTGATTTCGATCGGCCGCTTCCGCGGCCTGACGTCGCACCTCTTGAGCGCCGTCTATAGTGTTTTTTGGCTGGGCTATGTTTTTGCCGGCCCCCTGCCCTACCCGTTATGGCGCGATAGAATCGTCATGCTCATCGTGCGGATCAATGGTTGGTTCGCACTGACCCTGCGTGGCGGCACGGGCCGCGACAGCGTCCTCTTTATCCTGGTGCTGTCGCTGCTGTTCTGGTGGCTGGGCTATATTACCAGTTGGAATCTCGTGCGTCACCAGCGCATCTGGCTTGCCCTGCTGCCGCCGGTCGTTCCGCTGATTATCAACACGTATTACTATGCGGGTGACAATCAGATCGCGTGGTACCTGGCGCTCTATCTCCTGTGCGCGCTGCTGATCATCGCGCGCTCATATACACTTATCGAGGAACGCCGCTGGGAAAAGGAGCGCATCGGCTACAACAGCGATGTGCGTTTTGACCTCTTGCGCTCCGGCGTCGTCCTGGCGATCGCCGCGATTGCGCTGGCGTGGGTCGCGCCGACGGCGGCCACCAGCGAGCAGGCTTACGAAGTATGGCGGCGCGTGGAAGGGCCGTGGCGCGGCGTGGAAGAGAATTTTAACCGAATGTTTTCCACACTTCGCTCGCAGGCCCGCTCCTACGGCAATCCCTTTGGGCGGATGATCACCCTGCGCGGGCCGCGCCTCCTCACCGACACGCCAGTGCTGGATGTCTATGCTCCGTCGGACAAACGCTTTTACTGGCGCGGCGTGGTGTACGACCGCTACACGGGCTCGAGCTGGATCAACAGCGATAGCGAATCGGTGCAGTTAGAGGCCTGGGCTGAGCCGAGGCTGGAGACCTACAGCGCGCGAGAGATCGTTACGCAAACCGTTGTGCTCTTTTTGCCGGTGAACACACTGATCTTTGCCGCGCCGCAACCGGTGCGGGTCAGCGTGGCGGCGCGGGCCGACGTTCGCACCAATACCAGCGGCGCCGCCGAAGTCTCACAACTGATCAGCGCTCGGACGATGCGCAAGAACGCCAGTTACCAGGTGATCTCGTCGCTCAGCATTGCCGATACGGAAAAACTGCGCGCCGCCGGCACGGCTTACCCGCCTTCGATCCGTGACCGCTATCTTCAATTGCCGGACAGCCTGCCAGCTTCCGTCCGGGCGCAGGCCAGACTCATCGCCGGCAATCTCGATACACCCTATGACAAAGCGAGCGCCATTGAAGCGTGGTTGCGCGCCAACGTCGTCTACGACGACAAAACGCCTGCCCCACCCGAAAACGAGGATGGCGTGGCCTACCTCCTCAGTATCCGGCGTGGCTACTGCGACTATTACGCCTCCGCCATGGTCGTGATGCTCCGCAGCCTGGGCGTGCCTGCGAGAGTGGCCGTGGGCTACGCTCAAGGCCGATATGATCCAGCCGCCGGTGTGTATCACGTTACCGAAAAGGACAGCCACAGTTGGGCCGAGGTCTTTTTCCCCAGGTACGGCTGGGTCGAGTTCGAGCCGACCGCCTCGCAACCGGCCCTGGTGCGGCCCACACCACAGCCGGAAGCCGCCCCTCCTACACCAGCGGCCACAGACGACCCAACCAAGCCCAGGCCGACGCCACGCGACCGCAATATACCGGACGAGGAGGA
>CAYGWJ010000409.1:0-9067 GCA_964353405.1 uncultured Anaerolineae bacterium | reverse complement strand
ACGTTCATCGAGCGCCGCCTCGATCTCTCGGAAGGTCGCTTTCGGATGTTGCAGCCGCCATTCTTGCATGCCTGTCATCACGTCTTCGGCCAATTCATGCCAGCGGGCATCCAAATCCTCGATACGCATGGGAGCCTCCTGTACTTGCGTTTGGCTCTATTGTATGCGTTCCCGCCCCCAAGGCCAACTCTGCAAAACTTTGACGCGCACCCCTCGCCGGATGGATGATTGACAATGTGACTGGTTTGTGGCACAATGCTATCAGGCTTGTGGTCTGTGATAGCATGTCATCAACCTCCTGCACCACAAGTTGTGGCAAGCCCACTTACCCTGACATGCCGGGTAAGCCGTATAAATTGCAGATTATGACTGACACCCTCTCCCCCCCATCATCCCGGTATCCGAGAGCACTGGTGAACGCTGTCGCGTGTCTCGTGTTCCTGTCTGCCTGCTCTATCAATCAAGTCCCAACCCCGGCTGCGCTCACGGTCACGCCGACTCTGACTGCCGCACCCGTTCCTGTATCCTCGACGCCAGCGCCCGCCACGCTTGCCTCCCGGTCTGCCGTAGACCCGGTCGAACAGGCTGTCCTTGCCGACTGGGAAGAAATGTTCCGCGCCACTCAAAACTACGAATACGTCAAGGCCAACGGCCGGCCCGATGACAAAACCTGGTGGATTGAACAGGCCAAGCGTTTCTACATTGGAAGAGCGCGCGTCAACTATGTCGAACAAATCAACCTGATGTTCAGACCGGACGTGCCCAGTGCGCCCGGCTTTCTCGGCAATGCGCGTTACACAGCCGAGGTACAGAGTTGTTCTTCGGAGACGGATTGTATGGTGCTGGTGAATCTTGAGAGTGGCACATACTGGGCCTATGACATTCGCCAGAAAGCCTGGCAGGCAGCCAACCCGGCCCAGCCTATTACCTGGACGATTGCCATGCAGTACAATCCCGACTCAAAGCACTGGATGGTCAAGTAGCCGGCTTGCATGGAGGGGGCATTCCGATTCGACTATCTCTCACAGGGGTGGCTAGGAGCCTGTCGGAGAACCCGTAGTTTAGGGCCTTGTGCCCGTCGCAAGTCCAACGCCCGCAAGGGGCTGGGCTACCTCTCCGACAAGCTGCTAGGGACAATGATCAAGGTTGTGCTCAAGCTGCCTACGACTTGGCTAGAAAGGAGGTGTGTCCATTATCCAAAATCCTGCTGTGTTCCATGCACTTTGCCCGTAACCGTTTTTGTATTGCCACGCATATGACAGACAAACACCGAATCAGAGGAGGAAAACAATGAAACGCACACTGTGGAGAGCGCTGCTGGTCGTTGCGCTCATGGTCAATTTCTTGGTGGTCCTGCCGGCAGCGGCAAATCCGCCAGCCCCGGATGATCAAAGCACCGCCAATCCACCGGTTGACCGGACTGGCCAGGCTGGCAACGTCAAGCCGATTGACCAACCCAACCCGAAAGATCTCGCCAGGATGCGCGCGCGCCAGCGATTGCTGGAAGCCGGTCAGACCGCCGAGGCGGCCGCTTTGGCCCAGACCGGCACTGACCGCGTGCTGATGATCCTGGTCGAATTCGCGGGGACCGATGTGTTCACCTGGACACAGGGGGTATCCACTTGGGATCCGAAAGGTATAGCGGACCCCAATGAATTCACCGGCACGGTGGGTGACTGTTCCAACATCATCACCCAGACCACCGTCTTTACCTACACTGGCCCGTTGCACAATCAAATGGCCAGACCATTGTCTGCCGCCGATCGCTCGGGAGACTCGATCTGGACGACCGATTTCACCCCGCAGTGGTTCAACAGCTTTTTGTTCGGCAGCGGTGTGACCTTCAACTATACCCGCACCGACAACTCGCTCGTCAACGAGGACTTTACGGGCGAGTCGTTGACGCAGTATTTCAGCGACCTGTCCAGCGGAACCTACACCGTCACCGGCGATGTGGTCGGCTGGGTGCAGGTACCGCACTCGACCTGGTACTATGATGCCGACCAGTGCCCCGGCGCGCGTTCCGGCGCGAGCACCAGCCGAGGCGTGATCCCCGGCGCAGGCAATGCCAGGGACCTGGTCAAGCACTCGCTGGATGCCGTCAATGCCATCAGCAACACTCTTCCAGGTTTCAATTGGGCCAACTATGACAAGAACGGCGACGGCATCATTGACCGCCTGTGGATCGTCCACGCCGGTTACGGCGAAGAAGACGGCACCACGCTGCTGAACCGGAATCCCACGGATCCTAACGATCCGAACCGCATGGCGCCCGATCCCAAGTCGTTCTATGGCGAAGCGGCGGTCTGGTCGCACTCGAGCGCCGTGACGCCGCCTTATTCGGTGACTCAGAACATTGCCGCGGGCCCGTACATCGCCATGCCGGAAAACGGCGGCATTGGCGTGTTTGCGCACGAGTACGCGCACAACCTGGGCGCGAACGACCTGTATGCCTATGGCAACGGTGAAACCTCGGCGGGCTTTTGGGCGTTGCAGGCCGACGACTGGACCGGCTACCCCATCGGCTTTGAGCCGCCCGCACCCGATCCCTGGCACCTCGACAACTGGGGCTGGCTCCAACCGATGGTAATCACCGACACCAGCAAAGTCTATACCGTCACAGTCGGCCAAGCCAGCGCGTTCTCTAGTTTGGGCACCGCCGTTCTTCCTAATGCCTATCGCGGCGCCAAGATCATGCTGCCGACCGGACAAGTGCCGCTGGCTGTGGCCCCCTGGCAGGGCAGCTACTATTGGTGGGGCGGCAAGTTGGACCAGTCCAACGCCATGATGACGACCAAGAATCCCGTCGCGATCCCGGCGGGAGTGACTACTCTGAGCTTTGACCTGGTCTATGACCTCGAAGACCAATGGGACTTCTTATGGGTTCAGGTCTCACTAGACGGCAAGAACTGGGCGACCCTCACCAATACCAACACATCGTGCGTCCACGATCCAGGCTGGATCGGCGGGCTGTACGGGTTCCCCGACGACCTGTGCGCTGCCGGCCTGGGCGGCTTGACGGGCTACAACGCCAACTGGCCCGATCCAGAAACTCAAGTATTTACCATTACCAGCCCCATCGCCATGAGTGGTTACCTGCGGTTCTGGTACATGACCGACTGGGCCACCACCTATAGCGGCCCCTTTGTGGATAATATCAAGGTCACGTCGGGTGCTAACACGCTCCTTGCCGACGACGCCGAGAGCGGCGACGCCAAGTGGGTCTATGCGGACCCGTGGGTGCGCAGCGACGGCACGCAGCCATTCACGCACAATTTCTACCTGCAATGGCGCAATACCAACCTCAACGGCGGCTATGACAGCTCGCTGGGCGACTCGCGCTGGCGCTATGGCCCGGCCAACACCGGCTTGCTGGCCTGGTACAACAACAACAGCAAGACCGACAACGAAGTTTTCAACTACCTGAACGACTATCCGGGCTTTGGCCCCAAGGGCCGTATGCTGGTCGTGGATTCGCATCCCGATCCGTATCGCGAACCGGCCGTGGTCGCACTGGGCTATGACAACGAGGCTGGCAACGTGTTGGACCGTGCGCTGATGCGCGACGCGCCGTTCACGCTGCAGGACACGGTCGGCTTTACGATGACCAACACCTACGCCTTCACCACGACGACGTTCACGACGCGCTTCTCTGGCTTGCCAGCGGCGAGCATGTTCCACGACTCGATGGGCTACTATCCTGGCGCAGAAAATGTGCCCGGTGGCCCAGTGGGTCAGACGACGCCACGCTGGATGACCAAGCAGTGGGACGCCAGCGTGACAGTTCCCTCCACAGTGTTCTATGGCATCAAGGCGCCCGGCTACACAGATGGCACCCGGATGCGCTATGGCTGCTCGCACAACGCCCTGGGGCAAGTGCTGTGCTACTCGTACGCAACTGGCCTGGGCTACAACGGCGGCACGGGCAACCCCGGCGACGTCTACGGCCAGTACGGATGGCACGTGCAGTTGATCGAAGAGGCAGCCGATCACACGTGGGGCAAGGTCAAGATCTGGAACGCGATGAAGGCCGCTGACCAGACCTACGCGGCGAACAGGACCACTACCAGCATCAACGACACTGTGACGTACAACTACCAGCTCAATCAGAACTGGGGCAGCCTGCTCAGTCTGTTTGCCTGCGTGCCGCTGGATACGGCCAAAGTTGACTTTGTTCCGAATTCCGGCACCAACGGCGCAGTGCCGCTGCCCATGTCCTGCGCGTCGGCGGCCAGTGCGTTAGCCGGCGATCAGACGTTGAGCGCGCTTGCCGCTGATGCGACCTCGGCCGTTACTGCGGTAGGTTGGACCGGCGGGAATATCGGCGCCGGCGTCAGCAGTCCCGGCTTTGGCTTCAAGGTCAAGGTCAAACCTGTGATCGGCACGCTGAGCAGCAACCTGCTGCTCTACGATCAAGGCTCGTGGTGGACGACCGTGACGGCGCCAGATGTTCCTATTGTTCCGCCGGTCAGGGTCTTTCTGCCGATCATTCTCAAGTAACCGAATCGTAAGTTGGTCCGTTGGTTATCAACCTGGCTTGATCACTGACAGGCCGACCCGGTAACACGTGGAGCCACCTGGCTGCAACATGCCAGGTGGCTTTATCTTGAAGATGGAAAAAGAACATGCGCCACAATGCGTTTCGTCAGCACTCTGGTATTCTGACGGGATTGATCTTTTTGTCACTGATTAGCCTCGCAGGCTGCAGTTCCAATCTGCCTGCCCCGGCGCTCCGCCCCACAACTACGGCCACACCGGCCACAACGGATGCTCAGGCCCACAACGACAAAGGTCTGGAATGTGTCGCTCAAGGCGACTATGACTGCGCGCTGGCCCATTACGATCAGGCCATCCAGCTCAAGCCCGACTGGGCGGAACTCTATGACAATCGCGGCCTGGCGTATGCTGCCAAAGGCGATTACGAGCGCGCGCTGGCAGATTTGAACCAGGCTATTCAACTGCAACCTGACTATGCAGATGCTTTTCTCAATCGCGGGCTGCTGTACTATAAAAAGAGTGATTACGAACACGCGCTGGCCGATCTCAACCAGGCGATTCGTTTGCAGCCGACCCAGGCCGAGGCTGTTTACATGCGCGGGCGAGTCTATTCCGATAAAGGCGATTATGACCGGGCCATCGCCGATTTTGACCAGGTCATTCGAGCGCTGCCCAACAATACGCTGGCCTATATTGCGCGCGGGATCGCTTACCGGCGCAAGGGCGATCTGGCCCGCGCTCTGGCGGACTATGACCGGGCGATTCAACTCAAGCCCAACGATCCCGAAGCATATTACAATCGCGGCAATGTGTTTTCAGACCGGCATGACTGGGAGCGCGCCCTCACAGACTATGATCAGGCCCAGAAGTTGGGCCCTAACCTCGTCAATGTCTATATCAATCGCGGCATTGCCTACACTAACAAAGGCGATCTGGATCGCGCCCTTGCGGATCTTGACCAGGCCATCAAGCTTCAGCCTGATCGGGCCGAGGCTTATTACAACCGGGGGATCGCCTATGCCCAGAAAAAAGAAAACCTGAAAGCGATCCTTGATTTCCAGCGCTCAATTGAGCTTAGCCACGATCCCGACTTTATCAAGCAAGTGGATGAGCAGATGAACTCGCTGGGAGCACACTGAGCCGGCCATGCCAAGAATCGGGACGATCTGCGCCATCTGTCTGGTGTTGCACCTCCTGACGCCTGTTCAAGCCAACAGTTCTCCCGCCTGGCCTGTGCAGGCGCCATTCAGGCCGGGAACCGTACTCGTGGGCGCGCGTCCCAGCCAATCCCTGGCCAAGACGGCCCGATGGCTGGCCGATCACGGCCTGCAGGTCGAAAGCGATTTGACGCCGTTGCCGGTTGTCAGTGTGAGCGTGCCGGCCGGGCAAGAAATGGCGACGGTTGAAAGCCTGCAACGCTCCGGGCAGTTTGCATTTGCCGAGCCTGACTATCGTGCGAGCGCCACGGACGTCATCACGCCCAACGATCCGGGCTGGCCGAGCCAGTGGGGGCCAGCCAAGATTCAAGCGCCCGCGGCGTGGAGTCTTGTCACCGGCACCCAGGTCACTATTGCCATCGTGGATTCGGGCCTCCAACTCTCACACGAGGATCTGGCTTCTCAGGTGTGGACGAATCCGGGCGAAATCCCCGGCAATGGATTGGACGACGACGGCAACGGCAAGATAGACGACATTCACGGCTGGCATTTTTATCACGCATGGTATGGCAGCACGTTCTATCCCGCAGAAGACGCTAACGTTCAGGATGACTATGGGCACGGCACGCATGTCGCCGGCATCGCCGCCGCCGCTACCAACAACAGCGCCGGGATCGCCGGCGTGGCGGGCGGCGCGACCCTCCTGCCGATCAAAGTGCTCGACGAGTACGGCAATGGTTGGTACAGCGACATTGCCGCCGGAATCATCTACGCAGCCGATAACGGCGCGCACATCATCAACTTGAGCCTGGGAGGAGTGCCGTCCTCCACCGTACTGTGTGCCGCCGCCGAGTACGCCGACAACAAAGGAGTAGTGCTCGTCGCCGCGGCAGGCAACTCGAACAGCGCCGTGTTTTTCCCCGCTGCGTGCGAGCATGTGCTGGCCGTCACGGCCACAGACTCGAACGACCAGCGTGCGCCTTTTTCCAACTATGGCCCGCAAGTAGACCTGGCTGCACCCGGCGTTGACATCTATAGCACTTGGCCCTGGGTGGGTGGCTACTTTGAAAAGTCCGGCACCTCCATGGCCGCGTCGCACGTGTCCGGTGCGGCGGCGCTGACCCGGTCGCTCCGGCCCGACCTGTCGTCGAGTCAAGTGATCTCTAGATTGCTCGAGACCTCTGACGACGTGGGCAGTCCTGGCCCGGACATATTCACCGGCTGGGGGCGGATCAATGCTTATCGGGCCATCGCCGATTCGGAACCGTTACCTGACTTGTGGGCGAGCCTGACGGGGCCGCAACTGATTCGCATCGGCGAGCCATTTTCGTACACGCTCACCTACGGCAATCACGGTGTGCGCAACGCCAGCAGTGTGACACTAACACTGGAATGGGCGAGCGGGCTGGTCAGCTCGCAGCCGCGCCAGCAGGAAATCGGAACCGTGCTCGCCAGCACCGGACCGTACACGCAGTCTTGTCAAGCTATGCTGCAGTGCAGCACAGTGTGCCTGGGCGCAGGGTACACGACGACCGTGACGATTCAGAGCGCCACGCCCGAGCGGACCTCGATAGACAACACTTGCACTTGGATCGCGCGCGCCGCCTGGCCGGTCTTTTTGCCGCTTGTACTCTGGTGAATCATTGTCAATTCAACTTGACTAATCCCCTTCCATCGGTTACAATCGCCACTTGCCCAAGCAAAGGGAAGGCAACGGATGTTTGAAGGGCTGACCAACAAGCTGCAAGCCGTCTTTGACAAGCTGTCCAAGCGCGGCATCTTATCCGAGCAAGATGTGGACGCGGCGCTGCGTCAAGTGCGCCTGGCGCTTTTGGAAGCGGACGTCCACTACTCGGTCGTCAAAGACTTTATAGCCCGTGTGCGGGAGCGCGCGATTAGGACAGAAGTCCGCAAGCACTTGACTCCCGCGCAGCAGATCGTTAAAATAGTTCACGAGGAACTGATTACCACGCTGGGCCAGCCCGCCCCGCTCAATCTTTCGGGGCAGCCGCCGCACGTCATCATGCTGGTGGGCCTGCAGGGCAGCGGCAAGACGACAGTGGCAGCCAAGCTGGGCTTGCGGCTCAAGAGTTCCGGCCAGCGGCCCTTGCTCGTCGCGGCAGATACTTGGCGTCCGGCGGCCGTAAAGCAGCTCGAGGTGCTGGGCAAGCAGATTGATCTTCCCGTGCACAGCGAAGGCACCCAGGTCGCGCCGCCCGACATTTGCCGCAATGCGCTCAAACGGGCGCGCGAGTCGGCCTATGGCGTGGTGATTCTGGACACGGCCGGTCGCCTGCACATTGACGACGGCATGATGTCCGAGCTGGAAGCGATCAAGGCGGCCACGCACCCGGTCGAAAGCCTGTTGGTGGCCGACGCGATGACGGGCCAGGTGGCCGTGCAGGTGGCGGCCGAGTTCCACAAGCGTGTGGCGCTCACCGGCCTGATCCTGACCAAAGTGGACGGCGACGCGCGCGGCGGCGCAGCCATCAGCATGCGCGCCGTCACCGGCGTGCCCATCAAGTTCCTGGGCGTGGGCGAAAAGCCCAACGCGCTCGAGCCTTTCCAGCCGGATCGGCTGGCCTCGCGCATCCTGGGCATGGGCGACGTGCTGACGCTCATCGAAAAGGCCGAGGCCAACCTGGATCAGGAACAATCGCAAAAGCTGGCGCAAAAATTCCTGGAAGCCAGGTTCGACCTGGAAGATTTTCTCAGCCAGCTTCAGCAAGTCAAAAAGATGGGACCGCTCAGCCAGGTGCTCGATATGATCCCGGGCATGTCCAAAGCCAAGCTGGATATTGCGCCCGAGATGGCCGATGGACAGGTCAAGCGCATCGAAGCCATCATCCATTCCATGACGCTGGAAGAGCGGCATCACCCGGAGATGCTGGGCGGCAGCCGCAAGCGGCGCGTGGCGCGCGGGTCGGGCGCCACCGTGCAAGAAGTGAACCAACTGCTCTCACAATTCCGCCAGATGCAGCGGATGATGAAGCAGATGTCGAGCCAAAAGGGGCGTGGGGGCTTGCTGTCCATGTTCCGCCAGTAAACTGGTTTTCGGTGCAAAACTGGGTAGCATAGGGCCTTGCCCCTGGGAAGTCCCAGGGGTTGTGCCCGCCCAACACGCCGACAAGCAGCTATGCTTGCTGTCCATGTTCCGCCAGTAAACTGGTTTTCGGTGCAAAACTGGGTAGCATAGGGCCTTGTGCCCACCCAACACGCCGACAAGCGGCTATGCTTGCTGTCCATGTTCCGCCAGTAAACTGGTTTTCGGTGCAAAACTGGGTAGCATAGGGCCTTGTGCCCGCCCAACACGCCGACAAGCGGCTATGCTACGGCCTTTTGCACCAGAAACCAGACTAGTTCAAAACCTTAAGGAGTAACACACAGTGGTACGTATCAGACTTCGCCGGATC
>CAYGWJ010000408.1:0-24148 GCA_964353405.1 uncultured Anaerolineae bacterium | reverse complement strand
GGTCGATTGAGCCGAAAACGAGCCAAATTCGCAGGTAAAGTGGTGACTCAACACGCCTTTAGGTCACATCGCAGACGAAAACGACCTCGTTTTGTCGGTGAAGACGTCATCACAGGTTCCTCTCCGACAAGCTGCTAGGGGAGAGCAACAACTTTGACCCGAGCTCAAAGACGAATTGCGGGACGGTGCTCGTCCCCGCCGGCAATTTCCAGATGGGCTGCGACCCGGCCCACAACGGCGGCTTTTCTTGCGGGAGTGATGAACTGCCGCTGCACACCGTTTACCTGGACGCCTACCGCATTGACAAGTACGAAGTGACCAACGCCCAATATGCCCAGTGCGCGGCCGCTGGTTCCTGCACGCCCCCGGGAGACAACTCCTCCGATACCCGCTCTTCCTACTATGGCAACCCAACCTACGCCAACTACCCCGTCATCTGGGTGGACTGGTACCAGGCCACAAACTACTGCGCCTGGGCCGGCAAGCGCCTGCCCACCGAGGCCGAATGGGAAAAGGCCGCCCGAGGCAGCGGTGACACCCGCGCCTACCCGTGGGGCGACCAGACCCCCAACTGCGCGCTGGCAAATCATCAATACTACAATGGTTCCTCGTACAACCTCTGTGTGGGCGACACCAGTGCCGTGGGCAGCTTCCCGGCCGGGGCCAGCCCCTACGGCGCGCTGGACATGGCCGGCAATGTTTGGGAGTGGGTGAACGATTGGTATCTGAGCAACTATTATAGCGTCTCACCAGGCAGCAACCCGCCTGGCCCGGTCAGTGGAGCTTACAAGGTGACGCGGGGCGGCGCGTTCTTTAGCAATTGGAACCTCGTCCGCACGGCCTTCCGCGGCGCCCACGCCAGCCCAGACTTTCGCATGTACAGCATCGGGTTTCGGTGTGTGGGAGTTGCGCCATGAGAGTTCCTCGCAGGCCCGGTGCCGCAGGTCCAGGCACGTGGGGCTAGTGCCGAGAGGAAAAAGTCCAGGCCTGTTCCCGGTTGGGCCTCGTACGGGATGCTCAACCAAAGATAAGCTTGCCCTGCCTTGTGTGGTAGGTCCTGAGCAGAGGATTCGACGCTCAGGGCAGGGCAACGTTAGAGATTGCCCGGCAGCCAGGTGATCTTGCCTGCCAGATGGTGTCGTAGCGGTGAACCTAGAGTGCTATCAGCCCTCGCTGTCCGACGACAAGCATCGCGTTCTTGCTTGTCCAGTGCGCTGGCCGGTGATTTTGGTTTTGATGGCCTGGGCAGCGATCTATCCCTGGGGCTTTAGGACGTCGAACGACACAGACGAAGAAACAATTCTGATCAGCAATATCCTGCGGGCAGCGGGCCTGCAATCCTACCGCCAGGTCTTTAGCACCGAGTTGTATCTGGAGGATGTGGCCGATCCCTGGAAACATCGTTTCGCTGAGCCGACGCTGGCGGCGCGCGGCCTGGCAAGTTACGCTCAACTCTTGAACGTGCCCCACCAGGGAGGGTATCACTTTTTCATCTATGACCCAACAACGTGCAAGAAGCTTTACCCCCAACTGGCTACACTCGAATTTCCCGATAGCCGCTCGATGGGATTGTCACCTGTCTTGTCGTTGACTTTCGCTCTGTTCCTATCGGTGTGAACATGCCTCCCGGCGAATATATCTTGCAAGCCGGTTTATATGACGAAGAAACCGGCGCTCGCGTGAAGCGAGTGGATGCCGTTGGAAATTCAATGGCGGACGCAGTGGCACTCGGCAAGGTCAACCTCGGTAACCCATAACAGTTCCTAACAGAGGTCGAGAACATCCAGATGCCTGTTTCAATGGCGCGCACTGTTTGTAGTAGTTTTGATTGGGATCGGGCCTTGAGCAGGAACATGAGTGAATCAAGTTCTAATCTGGACAGCCTGCACTCTGCTCAAATGAGAAAAAAGCAATCTTCTCAGTTCAAGAGATGGATGTATTACGCTGCGCTTGGAATCTGTGTCCTGGTAACCCTCTTGTTCGGCCTGACCCAGACAACCGCGCACCTTGACGACGCCTACATCACGTATCGTTACGCACTGAATCTGGTGCAGGGGAACGGCTTTGTTTACAATGCGGGCGAAGTGGTGCTCGGCACGACCGCGCCGTTATATGGACTGTTACTCGCTCTGCTCGCGCGTCTGGGCATAGATATCCCAATCGCCAGCCATGTATTGAGCGTGATCGGTTGGGGAGCCTGCGTGATCTTGATCGAGCGGCTTGGGCGTGGAGCGTGCGATCAAGCCCTGAGGCTATTCGCAGCAGCCCTGGTGGCTACGTCGCCGCTGTTCCTCCAGGTTATCGGCATGGAGACGAATCTTACCATCGCGCTGGCTCTTGGCAGCATGTATCTGTACCATTCCCGGCATAGTCAGGCAGCTTTTTTGATTGCCGCATTGGCGACGTGGATGCGCCCTGATTGTGCGCTGGTCGCCATGATCATGGGAGCGGCCTATCTTTGGGAAAAGCGTGCTCTGCCGTGGCGCGAAGGGTTGATCTTTGTTGCGACCTTGCTGCCGTGGCTGCTGTTCGCCCAGGTGTCTTATGGCACAGTATTCCCAAATTCACTTTTTGCCAAAGCGGGTCAGAGCAGATCGGCCTTAGGGAGTACCTTTGACACGTTTGGGTGGGGACTGGTGCACCTGGCAAGCAACCTGTACTCAATCAATAGAGGGTATGCCCTGATAGGGCTGGCGGGCCTGATCGGTCTCGGCGTGGCCGTGCGGCAGCGTCCTGGCTGGCTAATGGTTGTGGTTTGGACTGGCCTGTACGTTGCCTGCTATATGGTCTTGGGAGTCGTGCCTTTCCACTGGTACTTTGTGCCGGTCTGGCCGGCTATTGCACTGCTAGCGGCGAGCGGGATTGCAGCCGCTGTACGTCTCGCCAGCAGAAGGAAATGGCTTATCCCGGTTCTGACAATCGCATCCAGCGTCTTGGTTATCCTGCCGCAACTCGATGCCCTGAATCATTTTCACACGACGACGATCAGCCCATACTATAGTGGTTACCGGGAAATTGCCGATTGGCTGCACGCAAACACTCCGCAAGCTGCTTCGGTAGCGATGATCGAGATCGGGATCATAGGATATTATTCGGATCGGCATGTCGTGGATACGATGGGGTTAGTCTCGCCGGGCATGTTGGGACACCTTCAGGGCTGGACTCAGACGCTTTTGTACGCTATAGGCCATTACTGGCCTGACTATGTGGTAGCTTTACAGGGAACTGGCTGGGACTATATCATGCCGTTGGCATGGTTTAAGGAGGCCTACGTGCCGGTAGCCAAGATACCGAGCGCTGGCCCTGGCTCTCGGGCGGCGACGATATACCAGCGCGCCGCCGAGTTTCCCATCCGGCATTTTGATTTGGTGCGTCCCTACGAGCTGTCTGTCAAGTCAATCGAGCTTGCGGCTGTACGCGTGCAGGCAACACAATTGCAGCCAAGTAACATGTGGCACGCTCAACTCGAATGGCACGCACGCCAAACGATTCGAGACGATATCAAAGTCCAACTCGACCTGGTTAGCGCTCAGAGCGGCAAGCGTTGGACATTGGCCATCGAACAACCGATGCGCGGCGGCGATCCTACTTTTCTCTGGCGACCTGGCGAAGTGATCCTGGACGATTACGCCTTGCGCCTTCCAGACGATCTGAAGCAAGGGCCATACTTGATGGAGATCAGGCTCCTTGATGTGACCCATGACGAGTGGCTTGACTTTACGGACTCGGCGGGCAAACGTGTGACGCACGCGACAGTTGCGCCGCTCTGGGTAGGCCTGCCTGTGTCCACCAGCGTTCGTGTTCCCCATCCTATGCCGGCGACGTTTGACCGCTCCATCGAGCTTTTGGGCTTTGACCTTGACCAAGCGACTTTATGCAAAGGCCAACCGCTGTCACTGACGCTGTATTGGCAAGCCAGCCAGCCGGTCGAGGATGATTATACGGTGTTCGTGCACATCTTGGACGCGCAGGGCCGGCTGATCGCCCAACAGGACAACCCTCCGCTACAAGGTAATTTGCCCACATCACTGTGGGTGCCGGGCATAATCCTGCAGGATGATTATCAGATCGCGTTACCTGCCGACTGTCCAGCAGGCATGTACACAATTCAAATTGGCCTTTACGAGCCTGGCACCGGCGAGCGATTGCTCCCGAATTCGTCTGCTGGACAAGTGACCGATCGAGCTTTGCGGCTTGCTCAAATCGGTCAACCATAAATCATGTCAGAAATCAGGCTTGTGCAACTGCATCAAGAGAGGTGAAGCATGAAAATCCCGTTATCCTGGCTCAAAGATTACGCGGATATCAATGTTCCGGTGGAAGACCTGGCCGAGCGATTGACGCTGGCCGGACTCGAAGTAGAGGCCATCGAATATATAGGTCTCGCGCCGCAGCGCAAAGCAGAGGTGCACGTTTCGGCCAAGAGCGAGGCAGCGGCGCAATCCGGTCTGGCCTGGGATCGAGACAAGATTGTGGTGGCGGCTGTGCTTGAAGTCAAACCGCATCCCAACGCGGATCGCCTGGTGCTGGCCGATGTGGACTATGGCGCGGCGGAACCGCACACCGTCGTGACCGGCGCGCCGAACCTGTTCGAGTACAAGGGCAAAGGGCGCCTGGCCCAGCCGCTAAAGGTGGCCTATGCCAGGACCGGCGCGACGCTCTACGACGGGCATCAGCCAGGCCGCGTGCTGGCGACCCTCAAACCGACCAAGATTCGTGGCGTGCCTTCGGACGCGATGGTCTGCTCGGAAAAGGAACTGGGCATCAGCGATGAGCATGAAGGGATCATGTTCCTGGCCGACGATGCGCCCGTCGGGATGCCGCTGGCCGATTACATGGGCGATGCGGTCATCCACCTGGATATCAAGGGCGGATTCGGTCATCTGCAAAACGTGACGGGCATCGCGCGCGAGGCCGCGGCGCTGCTTCATGTGCCAATGCGGCGTGACGTGCTGACGATCCTCGACCGTGAGCCTGTGACCGTCGTCGAGCAGACGGATTTCATCGAACTCGAGATCGCCGATCCTGATCTGTGCCCGCGTTACTCGGCAGCGCTGATCTCTGGCGTCAAGATCGGCCCGTCGCCATTCTGGATGCAGCAGCGGCTCTTGCGTGCGGGGATGCGACCGATCAACAACATCGTGGATATCACCAACTATGTGATGTTGGAACTCGGCCAGCCCTTGCACGCGTTCGACTATCACAAGCTGCGTGGACGAAGCGACGTGAAACCCGCCATCATCGTCCGCCGCGCGAAGGAAGGCGAGACGATGACGACGCTCGACAATCAACTGCGCCAGCTTGACCCACACATGCTGCTCATCACCGATGGCGGCGGGCCGGTGGCAATCGCGGGCGTGATGGGTGGACTCGAAAGCGAAGTGGCCGAAAGCACGGCGGACATTTTGCTGGAAAGCGCGAATTTCGATTTCTTGAACAACCGCCGCACCGCGCAGATACTCGGCCTCAAGAGCGAGGCCTCGACGCGCTTTGGCAAGCGGATTGATCCTGAACTCACGCTCAAGGCTCTGGCGCGCGCTGGACAGTTGATGGAGCAACTAGCGGGCGGCAAGGTTGAGCCGGTGTACGGCGACCTCTACCCCGGCAAGCGAAAGCCGACCGTCATCACGCTTGACCCGGCCTATGTCAATCGCTTGCTCGGGATCAAACTCCCGGTCGAAGAGATAACGGGCATCCTGGCAGCTTTGGAGTTCAAGGTGGATGCCAAAGGTGACAAGCTGCAGGTCACAACTCCCAGCGATCGCCTCGACGTTTCGCTCCCGGCTGACCTGGCCGAAGAGATCGCGCGTATGTATGGCTACGACCGTTTCCCGTCCACACTCTTGCGCGACGACTTGCCGCCTCAATGCGATAACCCGCGACTCGAAGGCGCGGACCGCGTGCGCGATATTCTCGCCGGCTGTGGGCTGGATGAGATCATTGCATACTCGATGACGACCCAGGCGCGCGAGGCGCTGCTGGGCGTGCGCGACGAGCGGCCCTATCTACACGTGGTCAATCCCATCGCAGCGGACAAGACAGCCATGCGTCACACGCTGCTGGCGAGCGCGCTGGACACCGTTGCTTCCAACCTTCGCTTTGCCGAGCGCGTTGCCGTGTTTGAGATCGGCGCAGTGTACTTGCCACGCGAAGGTCAACCGTTGCCGGATGAGCCGCGTCGTCTCTCCATTGCAGTGACCGGCCCACGCGAGTCCGAAAGCTGGCAATCTGCGGATCGCACGCCACTCGATTTTTGGGACATCAAGGGTGTCGTGGAGGTGCTGATCGAACGTCTACACCTTGGCGATGTGCGTTTCGACCCGGCCGATCACCCGACCTATCACACCGGGCGCGCGGCGCACCTGTACGTGGGAGAGAAACACATTGGCACGTTCGGCGAATTGCACCCGCTCGTGCGTCAGGCATTCGACCTGCCGCAGCAGCCTGTGTGCATTGCCGAGCTTGACCTGGAAGCGTTGCTGGACGCCGCACTGGTGGCCCGCGCCTATCAGGCTGTGTCGCGTTTCCCGGCGTTACGCGAGGACATGGCCGTGGTCGTGGACGAAGCGCTGCCAGCGGCGCTCGTCGAGGCGGCCCTCTGGAAGGCGGGCGGCGACTTGCTGCGCAAGGTGCGCCTGTTCGACCTGTATCGCGGCGAGCAAATCGGCGCAGGCCGCAAGAGTCTGGCTTATCGGCTGGTCTATCAGGCGGACGACCGCACGCTCACCGACGATGACGCGACCAGGCTGCGTGCCAAGATTATCAAGACGTTGGAACGTGAGTTGAGCGCGACATTGCGCGAATGAGACCGACCTTGTAGGAAAGGATAATACAATGCCAAGTCAAGTCTTTTGGGGTTCACCGCGCCAGGCTCGCCTGGATGCAAAAGAAACGCTGCCGGCCAAGCTCGATTTGATCCTCGAGCGTCTGCATATTCGCAATCGGGTCAAGGGTGAGACGGTCGCGATCAAGATGCACACCGGCAATAACATCGGCTACTCGACGGTGCATCCGGTGTTCGTCCGCCAAGTCGTCCAGGCCATCAAGGACGGCGGCGGCAAGCCGTTCATCTGCGACGTGAACTGGGACGTCAAAGGCGCAGAAGAACGCGGCTATTCTTCGGAAACGCTCGGTTGCCCGGTGTATCCGGCCGGCGGGCCGGACGAGAAATACTGTTACGCGCACGAGCGCCCGTACAAAAACATCCGGGCGTGGAATGTGGCCGGGATGATCGAGGATGCTTCGTTCCTCATCAACCTGTCACACGCCAAGGGACACCCAAGCTGCAGCTATGGCGGCGCGTTCAAGAACCTGGCGCTCGGCTGCATGGTGGGCGAGACCCGCAGCGCCATGCACGATACGATGCACTTTGACCGCTACTGGTTTGCCGATTTATGTCCCGACGAAGCAGCGCGCAAGCGCATCGTCGAGATCTGCCCGCACTCGGCCATCGTCGAGGACAAGAACGACCCGAAGGAATTGCACCTGCACCCGGAAGAGTGCAACCAATGCGGGCGATGCTTGCAGGTGGCGCCGCCCGGAAGCCTGAAAATTGACGCCGTGAACTTTAACGCCTTCCAGGAAGCGTGCGCCATCAGCGTCAGCATCTCACTTGCGACGTTCGAGAAAGCCAAAGCGACTCATATCGTCCTGGCGACACACATGACGCCCGTGTGTGATTGCTTTGGCTTTACCAGCATGCCCATTCTGCCAGATGCGGGCATCTTTGGCTCGGATGACATCGTGGCGCTCGACCAGGCCGTGCTCGACCTGACGGCGCGCACGCCCCTCATCGAGGAAAACGTTCCAACTTCGATGGAAATCCACACGCGCCAGGGCCATCCGCTCCGCTGGCTGCACGGGCCGCTCAAGGACCCGTACCTCGTGGTGCAGTACGGTGAGCAGCTCGGCCTTGGCTCGCGTGAGTACGAGCTGATAGATGTGTTGCCCGTTGAAAAAATCACTCGCGCGGCGATAAGCTACATCCCGGCGCAATAAGCAACGACGAGCTGAACAAAAAAGCGCGGGCATGCCCCGCGCTTTTGTTTGTGCTTACTCTTGATTGGAGAACCTTGCGAAGGTTTCGGATATCGGTCAAGGCACTTTCAGGCAACCTTCGCAAGGTTCGGAGCTAGTTCCGTAAGACGGCCGGCAAGTAAACCTGGGCTGCCCACGGGACAACCGTCCGGTCGAATCGAGTGGCCGGATCGCCCAAGAGAACAAAGGTATTTAACAGGTCGAGATTTTGGCCGGTGGACGCAAGCTCAAGCTTCCCCGCGAGTGTGGCTTCTCCCATTGTAGAAACGTTAGCACGAAAGACTGCCCCGTAAAACCCTCGCGCAAGCGCCATGTGACCGTTGGTCTTGCCCAAGGTGGTTGGCCCCCAGGTGGCGACGGCGCCCGCATTGCTGCGTACCACCAACTCTTCGTCCAGCGTCGGCTCGGGCCGTTGAAAGGCCCCGGTATAGCACGTCATCTCCAAGACGATGGGCCAGCGGTGGTCGTTGTACAGCGAGGGCAGATCGTCCAGGTGAAAGAACTGCGGGAGGGCCCACTGCTGCCATGAAGAGTGACCTGTATACTGCATGATGAGCACACCGTTACTCCAATCATTCAGTAGTTGCGTATGAATGGCAGCCGCGTCTTGAGCCAAACAGTCATCAACGTATGGTGAAACCCCGGCGCAATAGCGGCGGGTCACAACCAAGGGTGGCGTCAGGTAGGTTGATGCGATAATTTCTGAATCGGCAGCATAGTTCCAGCCCGTGTCCGCATCGTCGGCCACCAACGTCACGTTGCGGACCCAGTCGCCGGGGAATGGGTTCGTTTCGTACTGGACGATTTTATTCACGACGGCTTGCGTCTCCGCCAGCGTCTTGACCGGCAACCGGCCAATCGCCAAGTCGGGCAAATCATCGTTGGTGTCGTCCACCGTAACGTAGCGATTGTCGGCGGCCGTCTCACCGTACGGGTCAACGTCAATCAGGTAAGGTGGAATAAAGGTCGGCGTCGAATCAGGGAGATAGAGCTTGGGATCAAAGCTGCCATCGCCCACCAGCAGGACATAGGCTGGTTGCGGATTCCAGGTTGCATAGGCGTTGGCAATGAAAGCGCGAATCGCCTGCGGGTCGGGGCGGCCATCGCCAAATGTGTCATAGTCATAGATGGCCTGGGGACTGGCGACGGTGACACTCAAGCCTTGCGACTGTCGCAGCGAGATCAGGCTGCTCAGCGCCGGCGCAAACTCGTCGGGCGTGATGACGATATAGTCCGCGCCTGTGACGGCCGGCAAGGTTGACACTGACCGGTAACGAGGATATGCCAGCTCACTTGCAGACACCAGGTCGTAACGATGCAGCCCGCCTTCGAGCGGATCACTCAAAGTGATGTTATTGCCCGCAGTGACCACACCCGTCAAGCCCAGTGGTTGGTCCGGGTCAGTCACGTCGTAAGCGCGCAGGCTGGTGGTGGACGTGAGCGCAAGCGTGTAGGCGTGTGGCGTGGATTCCCCCGTAAAGACCGCCGAGCCGCCAGAGGGCGCGCTGCCACGCGCATAGTGAATTGAAAAGGCATCCAGCCACTCGCCCTCTTTGATGCCGGGCAGCCCAGGCAGCGTCAAGGTGACGGTATTGAGATTGCTGTGCAGAACACCCGGCGCGACGGTCAGCGTGGTGGTGACGGCTTGCTTGCCGTTCCACTCGACACGGCCCAACGATCGGCTGTTGAGGCTCACGTCCACGCGATGATCGGGGTTGGCGGGCACATCGGTTTTGCCGGCGAGCCACACTGTCAGGGTAGCGGGCTTGGTCACATCCACTGCGACAGGCAGTCTGATCTGATACGAACCGGTGCTATAATCGGGGTAGCTCAATTCATCCCACATCCAACGGTCGCCATCGCGCCCGGCTGGCGTCTCGCAAAAGCAATCCGGCGCATAAAGCGCGTTGACCTCGGCGGTTGCATCCATCCAGGCGACGCCGGACGGTTGGCCCGCCGGGGCGGCAGAGCGGCTCAACATGCGCGGGACGCCAGTGGCACCTAGCCAGAGAAAGTAAACGTCGGTCGTCGTCCAGCGGCTCGTGCGCGTGTCAGCGTAAAAGAGAAATCGCTCGCCTGGCTCAAAGGACGCATTGTCGTAGCCCTTCCACTCCCACTCCATGGCGATTTCGATCCCGTTGCGCGCCAGGTGAATGTTGTGCGGGTCGGCGCTGCTGACGGGAAAGTCGGTATGGCTTAGAGCCTCGTAGGTGATGGCGGTCAGGCCGGGTGCGCTGACCTCGATGGCGATCTTGGGGTCTGGGATTTCACGCAAAGCGTGCGTGTCACTTGCTGCGGACGGTGCGCTGCGCACCTGGTCGGGATTGACAACGGCAGCTTGTACTGCGGCGACCAGTGGATCGAGCGGCGCGGATAAAGGCCGGGGGCTGCGTAGGGCGGGCGCGTTAAACGCGATCGAAACCCGCAATCGAGTTGTCACACGCACGCGCGTGCCAAAAGGCTCGCCTGCGGCGCGTACGGGGTAAAACACGACCCGTGCCAGGCGCACACCGCGCGCCACGCCAACCGGCTCCAGCCGGACAGCACTTGTCCGCTGATCCACTGCCTGGCCTTCTTGAACGGGCGCAAACGCGACGCCGACGGGATGACCGTCCGCGTCGCGCACGACGCCTTCCGGCCTCGGCGCGAGCAGCAGCGGCCCGCCGATAGACAGGTCTTGTTCGTCCGATAAAAGCACCTGGAGCGTTGGCGCGGCCTCGGGCGGCAAGGCGATCAACGCCGAAGCAAACGGCAACTGCGGCAAGCCCGGTTCATCCGTCAGCCCGTAACCCGGCATCGCCACGCCCACGGTTCCATCGCCGCGCGGGACAATCTGCGCATCAGGCGCGCGCCAGTCCAGAATCAGACCATCGTCGGCCAGTGTCACCTGCGGGCGAGGATCGGATGAAACGGGCATCGGCGGCGAGACTTGCGCCTTGCCGCCGATGCTGTGACTGCTGAGGACCAGGCCCAGAGCCATTAGGCCGGCCAGCCACTTGTGCCGGACGCTCATGGGCTTTTGATCACAAGGGGCAGGTAGATACGATTCGGCAACATCCCTTCGATTCCCACACGGCCCAGGGTCGTGGCGCGGATGGTTTCACGACCGTAGGTGTCAACGTCGGCCAGCCAATACCACCACACGCCGTCCGATGGCACGGTGTCAACATAGGCATAGGTCGCACCCAGTTGACGACCTTGTGGCACAGCCGACTCAAAGTGGATGAACTTGGCGCGATCCAGGTCGTTCGAATCGGCACGATACAGGTTAAAACCAAAGTTGTCAATCTCGACCGCCGTCGCCCAGCCCAGGCGCACCTCGCGCCCGCTCACGCCGTCCACACGGAAATAGAGCAACTCGATGGGCGTCGGGATGCCGCCGCCGAAGGTCACCGTGTCGGTGGGACGGTTGGTCGGGTTGTTGTAGATGTCAATCGCGCCGCTGATCACCACCGAGTTGAACGTCTCACCGATGATGTCATGCGCCACCGTAAAGACCGTTGTGATGACGAACCCCGCGCCGGGCGGCAGGTTGCGGTTAAAGCCATGCGGCGGCGGGACCGTCAGGTCGTACCAGGTCAGGCGGCCGTCGTTGGCTGGCTCATCCGGCGCCGGCACTGCCTTGGCGAACGAGAGATAGTACGGATCGTATTGATCCTCCAGCGGCAGCACGTTAATCTCACTCGTGCCGACGTTCGTGATGGTGATGGCGAAGGTGATATAGTTGGGAGCGACCAGGTCCGTGTCGGCTGTCACCATCCGCTTCTGGATCGCCACCTCCGGGTCGTGCAGCACGACGGGCACCTGGTCAGTGTCCGTGAGGACGCCAGTGGGCGTGGTCCCTTCGACCAGTGCCGTGTTGGTGTATGTGCCGGTGATATTCGTCGTCGAGACAGCAAAGGAAACCGCGATGCCTGCGCCGGGCACGAGCGGCCCCAGGTTGTTCCAGCGCAAGAGCGGCTCGGCGATGACGTCCGGATCGCGCGGAACGCCAGAGCCGCGCAGATAGTAAAAGTTGGGCGGCAGCGTATCCGTCAGCGCCAAGGGGCTGAACGTGATCGGGCCGGTGTTGGTGATGCGAAGGGTGTACGTGAACGGCTGGCCACGCACCCCGTGCCCTGGCGTGACACTCTTGACCAGCACCAGGCCGGGTAACAGTGGTGTGGTCGGCTCGTCGTCACGGTTGTTGAGCGGGTTGTCGTCGGGCGTGAGGCTGCCCACGACGGCAGAGTTTATAAACGTCTGCGTGACCCACGACTGCACTTGCGTCGTGACTGTGATCCAGCGCATTTCAAGCGGCAGCAGCGTGCCCAGCGACCACGTGATCGGGTTTGCGCCAGCGGGTGAAGATGGAGCTGGCGTCGCCGAGAGGAACGTCACTTGCGGCGGCAGTGTGTCGGTCACCACCACGCCCGTCGCCGTGATGGGGCCATGGTTGGTCACCACCAGCATGTACGTGAGCTGTGTGCCCGGGATGACGGGGTCGGGATAATCGGATTTCGTGATGGCCACATCCCCATTGCCCTGCACTGGCGTGGTGATCGTGTCGGTACCGGTGATGCCCGTGCTGTCGGTGATGATCACGTTGTTGACGATGAGTGTGCCACTCAACAGCCGGCTGGCGACCCAGACCGTAACGGTGACGGACCCTGAATCGCCCGGCACGCGGTTGCCCAACGGCCAGGTGAGCAAAGTGCCATTGACGGTCACCGGGAGGGTGGCTGTAATAAGAGTCGTATTGGCCGGAACCGTATCGCTGATCGTCACATCCGGCGCTGGCACGTGGCCTGAGACGCTCCAGGCCAGCGTGTAGGTCAACACACCGCCAGCCAGCACAGGTGATGGCGTCACCGTCTTGGTGATGACCAAAGTGTGGCTGGTGAGAGGCAAGACGGTATAGCCCAGGTCCAGATAAGGTAGGGATGCGGACGCCACACACGGGTCCTCGCCCCAAGCCACGGTGATTTTTTCGTAGTAGTTCCTGGCATAAATCAAAGCACCCGTCAAGTCGGCGTCGTTGGGATCTCCAACCCGCAGGGTTTGGCCTTGGGCCAACGTTATTCCCAGGTTGGAGGTAGGCTCGTTGCAAACCCCGTCCACGTTCAGGTCTGTGGCCGTGCCATTGCCATTGCAGTCAATTCGGTCTGGAATATTATCCCCGTTCAAGTCCACAAAAACAACGGTATCGGTCACCGGGGTGACCCAGGCCATGTCGCCGTTGGGGGGCGTCTGCTGTGTCGGCGGCACGCTCGCGTTGCCGGGCGCCCAGGCCAGTATTGCCTGAGAGCTAGGATCATGCACAAGGGAAAAACCCCATTCCCAGTCGCTGTTTCGAGAGTCTACATCAACCACGCCCCAGAATCTCTCCCCACCCGGCGCGTAAAGGTGCGCGCCCCGGTTGGAGGCAAGGCGCCGGGGGAGCAGCAAGCCAGCGATGCTGTTACTACCTGGCAGGAGAGTGACGTTGGTAGGGGTGCCATCATCCACCGTCACGGTGATGGGCAACGGGTTGGCGTTATATACAAAGATATCTGTATTGGCAGCGCTGCAGGTGAGTCGGTTAGGCACGGGCGACCAATAGTCGCTAGTCCAATGGCGCACTGGCTCTAGGGTGTAGCCGTTGCCGCTCCAGGGTCCATCGGCATTCGTGAGGTCACAGATAGAACTATACTGGTCGACCATGATAGGAACGGTGGCGGTAAACATATCACCACTGTTCAGTCCGCCGGGGCCAGGCCCATCGCCATTCACAAAAAAGGTTTGCCCCCTGTTGAGCGTAGCTGCCGGCGCACCTCTAAAATAAACCTGGGTGTTATCTTGCATCGCCATGACGGAAGCGCCCGTAAACTCGAAATCGCTTCCCGGTCCCCAGTCTTCGCCGGCTGGGATGATGTACCCAGTCCCCCAGTAGGCTGTCTGTTCAACCTCCCAGGCCCCAGCAAACATGGGGCCAATGGTGGGGTTCGTCGGGTAAGCGTACCGGACGACGAACGCATCTTCGCCGACGATCGTGATACGGTCGCGCCCATCGTAGTAACGTTGAGAACCCCACGGCGTTGTGCTGGTATCTATGTCGTTCGAAAAAAGGTGAGCCTGGCCAGAATTAAGCACGCCTGTTTCGGTGGTCGGGCCAGGTTGAAGGGGGTCTGGATCATAGCCGTCTTCCCAATGGTCGTAATAATAGACCGTGCCATTCGAAGAGGCAACGACCGAGACGCCCGAGGTCAAGAGATTGCCAACTGGAATACCACTGCTTTGGCAGTTATTGGAAACCGCGAGCATCGCCATCAAATCCCGGTCGTCAAAGGGGACAAAGTACTGGTGCATAATGGGGTCAATCACCGTGACACCGGCCAGTCCCACCTCACCTGGTCCCTGGAGACCATCGCCATTTTTGTCCAAGAACACCAAGCCCGAAATGTCGCCGGTTTCCTGGTCGTAGGCGGCAGAAAAACGGACACCAGAAGCAAGCGCCTCGGAGGTCTGCTCCTGCCCCGGGACGACCCACAGAGTAGGCACAGCCTCTCCCGCAACGGGACGCAGAGAAAGTGGGAGGGTGGTCGGATCCAGAGTCACCTTGTGAGTGCCACGCAGCAGGCGCTCGAAGCGGTAATGGCCCGTGTCATCCGTGTATGTTGTCGGCTCGGCGCCCCGAGTCGCGGGCACACTCCTATCGGCTGCCGAACGTATAGGCGCCGGGATAGCGGAAGCGGCAAAAGCCGAGAGAGGCGGCGCCAGAGAAGGAATAGCAGGGAATGTGGCTGGCATTGCGCCGAACGGAACCAGTAAGGCGAGCAGGATGGAAGCAATCATACATCCGGAAAAACACAGCTTGTACATTTCTTGTTCCTCCTTTACATGACTCGCAAATGATGCTGATAGCCTGGTGAGATCGAGTCCGTCAGCGCCGCTGCCCCAAGCATAGCCGTCGTCAGAGAATGCGACATAGTCACCAAATTATGTGCTTGAACGCCCGTTCAACGGCTTTTGCCAGGAATTCGCGTTTCGCAGTTCGCATCACAACGCCAGGCGCATTACATAAGGCTTGACGGGGTTTCCCGGGTATAGAACAGGTGTGCAAACACATAATTCTCAGACTATGTCGAGAATGCAAACTGCGCGGGCCGGAGGTCCAGGTTGCGCCAATAACCAAGCTGTGCACCTCTAAAGCGCGAGCAAGAGCACGGCAACAAAGATCACGCCGCCGACCACAGCGATGCTGCCACGGGTAAACCGGCGCCACCTTTGCATCGCTACCGATTCCCTGACCTGGACAATCGGTGAATGGTCATTCCGGCCACGATCATGCCGAGGATAATGATTCCCATCAGCCGCGCAGCAGGCATCTCACCTCCGCTTGCCACGTGACCACCAGTCTGAGGCATCAAGCCGGGTGTTGCAGTCAGCGGGTTAACCGTTAGAGTGACAGTTGGAGTATCCTTGGGCTCTTTCTCGGGCGGGGCCGCCGTGGGAGCCGGCGTAGTGACGGACGGTGTGGTGGGCCGTGGCGTGGGGGTAAAGCCGGCCAGCGCAGAAGGAAGCGGCCAAGCCAACGCCATGATGACCCATAGACTCAACAAGACAAGTGTGCAGGTAACAAGTCGCCTTGGTGTCATAGTTTGGCTCCTTAGAATTGTGGTCCACACAGGAATCCCGCGGTTTCCTCAAGGAAAAGCGCGAGAACGACGATGCCGCAGACGATCAATCTCCTGGATTAAAGTGCGGCGTGGAAAGTAAATTCATTGTATATCAAAAGGCGAGCCAAGTCAACCAGCAATAGTATTTTATTTCAACTCGTCATCCTCGTCGCCATAGATCGAGCGGCTGCCGCGTTCGCGCCGTAATTGGAGTTCGTCGCCCTCGACAAAGCCGGCGGCAGCATAAAACACCTGGTCATAATTGCGCGTTTTCACGACCACGGGCATGGGCACGGCATGACCCAGGATGAGGGCTTGCTGGCGCGTGTCGAGCCGGGCCAGCACCTGGCGCAACTCAGCCGCGCCGCTGATGCCGGAAAACACCGCTCGAATATCTTGCTCGTCGTCGAGCAGGCACGTGACGCGTGTGCCGATCTGGCTCATCACCTCCGGGTCAATGCCGCTGGGCCGCTGATCCACTATGAGCAACGTAACGTTGTACTTGCGCAGCTCGCGCGAGATCGTGCCAAAAATCGTCTGCTTGGCGATGAGTGGGTCGAGGAACTTGTGCGCCTCTTCGATAGTGATCACAAGCTGGCGCGGCTCGTCGCCGCTGTAACCAGCGCCGCCGCCCTGCGCCGCTTCCTTGCGTTTTACGTAGGCCTCGTGGATGCGCCGCGTGAGAAAGTTGGCGACGAGGATGTAGGCTTCCAGGCTGTTGCCATAGCGCCCAAACTCGATCACCACGTTGACGCCTTTTTGCAGATACTCGAGCACGCGCTCCACGGCGCTTTCGCGCGTGGTCTCGGCCATAAAGCCAAAGCGTTCAAACATCCCCAGCTTGCGTTGAATCGCGCCCAACGTTCCGGCCAAGAGTGTCTTTTGATCGAGCGACTCGGCCAACTCTTCGGGGACTTTATCTGAAAGCAATTTGGAGATCCATTCGCGACCAAGCTTCTTGCGCAGCGAGTAGAGCGCACCGCGTTGAACATCCGAGAGATTCAGAATACCGCTGATCGAGTCCACGTCCTCCGGCTCGATCGTGTCGTACCCGATGCGCACGACATAGTCCAACTTGCTGCCGCGCCGTCGTGACGATTCTTCGTCGAGCGTAAAAATCGCCGTGCGGCTGCCATAGAGTTGCTTGAGACCTTTGGGTTTCGCTCCACCTTCGCCAGTGGTGCCCTCCCAGCCATACTCGTTGTGCATGTCAAAGACAAGATTGACGGCAACATTCTCCTGAATCATCCCCGCCAGCAACATGCGCGTGAGGTAGGTCTTGCCCGTGCCCGACTTGCCGAACACGCCCGACGAGCGTTCCGCGAACCGCTTGAGGTTGAGATAAATCTTGATGCCCTCCATGTCGAGCGGCTCGCCGATCTCGAAATAGCCTTTCTGAGACTCGTCGCCAAAGATGCGGCTCACGTCTTGTGGTGTGGCTTCATAGACCGGCGCAAAGTGGCTCGGCACGGTCTTGACCGGCTTGGGTTCGGACTCGCCCGAGATCACCAGCATCGGGCTGACGTGCAAGCGGCCAAAGGTGCTCGTGCCCTGCATCACCTCGCGCACGAAATCATCGTCCGCATCCGGCGGCGTTTTTTCGATGAGGGGGTTGGTGCTATCCAACGCCACGTCGGTGATGAGCGAAAAGAAGCGGTAATCGCCGCTTTGCACGACGACATAGCGTCCCACAGCGGTCTCTTCGATGCGCGCGTCTCGGTCTAGCTTGATATCCAGCCCTTTCGAAAGCGAGCCGGCCACGACCATTCCCAGTCGCTTGGCTTGGTTCGTAGTGACCGCTTCAGCGGTTCTTGGGTCGCGCGGAAAGAATTCGTCTAGCTCACTTTGGATTTCGGCCATTCAATCCCTCATCCCTATCCCTTCTCCCTGCGAGGGAGAAGGGAGTGTGTTCCCTTGCTCCACCGGGGAGAGAGCAATCACTGTTGCGGCTTTATTCGCTGGAGTATCCCTTCCAACCGCACCGGATCACTGGAAAGTAAGCGCGCCAGTTCGCGGCCTGCATTGATCAGGAACGCGCGGCGCTCTGCTTCAGGTCGCGACGCGGAGGCGAGGCGCAGGCACGCAGCGACGAGTTCATCGGCGGGCGCGTCTTGCGCGCTGAGGATGGTCCGCAGGAAAGTGAATTGCCGTGTGAATGCAGTCACTTGGTCAGGCGTGCAGGTCTTGATCTCGTCGAGCGTGGCGGGCGGTTGAGGCGGCAAGTGCTGGTACACCTGCCCTTCCCGCGCGAACCCAATGACCAACACGCTGATCTCGATGGGCGCGAGTCGCTGCGACTGGTCGAGTTGCAGCTCGGTCGGCAGCGAGTCGGCGGAAATAATCTGCCGCACGAGCGGGTCATCCACGAACTGCACGTCGTAGATCAGGCCGATGATCTCATAATTGCCCTGCGCCACTCTAACGAATGCGCCAAACTGGGGCACGCCTTCCCTCAGCACGCGGCAACCGATGGAAAAGCCTGCTGTGCTCGATCTCAGCACACGCCCAACAGTGATGGGTTGATCGGTCATTGAAGGTATCCCCTGCAATCGATTTTTCCTCCGCGAATAGCGCGAATCTCCACCAATCCTTTTCTTATTCGCGTTGATTCGCGTAATTCGCGGACAAAACTATTTTCTAAAAGCTCGTTTGGCCCCACTTTTCCTCCGCGAATAACGCGAATCTCCGCCAACCCTTTTCTTATTCGTGTTGATTCGTGAAATTCGCGGACAAAACTATTTTCTGAAAGTGCGTTTGGCCCCACTTTTCCTCCGCGAATAACGCGAATCTCCGCCAATCCTTTTCTTATTCGTGTTGATTCGTGTAATTCGCGGACAAAACTATTTTCTAAAAGCGCGTTTGGCTCCACCGGTCAAACTCTTGAGGAACGCTTTTTGCGAAGGCTGGCCGTGAATGCCATAACGCAACAGCGCCGATTCGACGTACGATTCAAGCTGACGCCGCTCGTCCGTGGTGATGACGGCCAGCTCGTGCGCGCGCGCCAGCACATATGGATAAGGCGTCACCAGACGGCACTGTGCCATCACCACGCCGTGCAAACGATCCAACAAATCGGGCGAGCCGCACACCCAGCCCGGCGCTTCGATGCGCGCGATTTCGATTCGGTTCTCGTCGCCCACGTTGACGTAGAAAAAGCCGATGCGGTGCTCGCCGTATTGATGGTTCACGGGTGATGGGCTGACAAAGACCGCTGATCGTTCACCGGGCGCAAGAAAATCGAACAGGCCACGGTCGTTCAGGCCGCGCGTCTGTTTGTCAATGACATCGGCCGAAGCGTCCTTACCCAGATGCGCCAGCCAGACCAGACGCAGCACGTCTGAATAGCGCGGGCGGCTGACGAATGCGCCCGCAGCCGCTCTTGCCGCTCTCAGCCGGGCCAGGTGACTTGTATACTCTTGAATCTTTTTCTGGCGCTGAGCTTCAGGCAAATCTTCCAATACCCACAGAAGCAGCGTGCCGTCGGTCAAGGCAATCAGCGGCACACCCGGCGGCTCCGTTTCGGCGGCATCGGCCAATCGTTTGATCTCGGCCGTGTCCCGCCGGATGTCGAGCAGGTTGCCAGCCACGAGCCTGAGGCCTTCGTATAGATCTTCTAACTTGTAACCAAGCGTCGGAACGCTCGCGGTAACAGGTTGTTTACCGCTGCCGTGACGGTAGGTTAGACTGGCCGTGTTGATCAGATAATACATTGTTGCGCTATGATGATCAGGCGCAATGGTGCTGCCGTCCGCGCCGATGACGGTGAAGCGTTCCGGCATGTCCGGTACGGTGTGTCTCGCGTCGAGCGGCTCGTCAATCGGTTGCGCTGCCTTGAACTCGAAGGCTCGCGCCTTCAATTCGTCAAAGTGGTCGGCGTATTTGTGCAGCCAGCCGCGCGCTTCGTCGAGCTGACGGCTGGCCTGCTGGAGGTTCGCTTCTGCTTCGCGCGCCAGCGCGTCCACCTGGTTCATCACCTTATTGAGTTCGAGCGTCACAAAACCCTCATCCCCAGCCCTTCCCCCGCTTCCTTCGGTCGCAGGGGAAGGGAGCAACCCCCATCCCCGGTCCACATCCCCCCCGTTTCACAAGGGAAGGGAGCAACCCCCATCCCCGGTCCACATCCCCCCCCGTTTCACAAGGGAAGGGAGCAACCCCCGTCCCCGGTCTACATCCCCTCCCCTGCGAAGCGGGGGAGGGTTAGGGTGGGGGTTTCCGAACATTATACGCGCAACGCCGCCTGGGGCAAATTGCCATCCGCCCGCCACGGGTGTAGAATTGTCACAACTCATTGTAGCTCCGTACACTTTGCGCTATGCGGACAGAAGGAGAAACGTGGAAGCGCTCAAAGCACGCATTCTGGCCGAAGGCCGCGACCTGGGCAGCGGCATCCTCAAAGTGGACTCGTTCATCAATCATCAGGTGGACGTTGTCCTGATGAAGCAGTGCGGCGAAGAGCTGGCTCGTCGCTTTGCGGATGTTCACGTCACCAAAGTCCTCACCGTCGAAATCTCTGGTATTGCCCCGGCGATCATGACCGCACTGGCGCTGGGCGTGCCGGTGGTTTACGCGCGCAAGACCAAGCCGATCACCATGCCTGACCTGCTCTACCTGACGACCGCGCCCAGTCACACCAAGGGCCAGACGGTGGATTTGATGATCTCGCCGGAATATCTCCGCAAGGGCGACCGTGTGCTCATTATTGACGACTTTCTCGCCAGTGGGCAGACCATCCTGGCGCTGGTCAGGTTACTGCGAGCGGCAGGCGCGATTGTCGTGGGCGTTGGAACCGTTGTGGAGAAAACTTTTGAAGGTGGACGCGACGTGCTCAAAGACATTGGTGTGCCTATCGAGTCGCTGGCGATTGTCAAAGAGATGAAGGACGGGGTGATTACATTTGCGGACTAACGTGGAGTGTTAGCGCCCAGAGGGCGGGAGAGTGGAGCGATACGAGCGCATTGAGGAAGTGGGGGGGATGGCTCTGAAACTAAGTGCTCAAGAGCAAACGGCTCTGGCCGAATACCAATCACGCCTGCTGGCTCAATTCCCGCAGCGCATCCGCCGCATCGCGCTATTTGGCTCCAAAGCGCGCAGGGACGCTGGCCCGGAATCCGATCTGGATGTGTTAGTGGTGTTGAGCAATGGCGGCAAGTCGCAAAGCGGCTTTTACCAGCTCGGCCTGACCGATCCTGCCTGGCGTGAGATCGTCGGCATGACGTTTGACTTGCTCATGGAGTACGGTGTAGACATCTCACCCACGGTCATCAGTGAGGACGAATTTGACGAGCAGCCGCCGTTGGTTCAGATGATCGCTAGAGAGGGAATCGAGCTATGGACGCCAAGCAGTTAGCGAGCATTCGATAACGAGGCCAGTGATGAACATTGAGCAATTCCGAACCAGCCCATCGGGACGGCTGCTGAAGATTGGATCGGGCGAAGCAGCTTATTGGGCGTTCGTGCCCCATCCGTTACCGCCCACGTTACGATTTGATGCAGAGCTGGTCCGTACGTTGTCCGATGCTGACCGTGCGTTGGGCGAGTTGGCTGGCCTGGGACGTGCGATGCCAAATCCGCATTTGCTTATTGGCCCTTTCATCCGCCGCGAAGCGGTTCTTTCTTCACGGATCGAGGGGACACAAGCAGATATTGCTGACCTGTATGCTTATGAGGCCGGGCAATTGCCACTGCCCGGGCTCAAGCCTGCCCCACCCGAGTCAGATGTGCGCGAGGTGCTCAACTATGTGCGCGCGATGGAGTACGGACTAGAGCGATTGAGCACACTACCTGTGAGCCTGCGCCTGCTGTGCGAACTGCACGAGCGACTTATGGAAGGCGTGCGCGGCGAGCAGGCCACGCCTGGCGAGTTTCGCCACAGCCAAAACTGGATCGGGCGGCCTAACTGCACATTGAATGATGCGACATTTGTCCCGCCGCCTGTGCCAGAAATGTTGGAGGCATTGGGTACACTTGATAAATACTTCCATCAGGCTAGCGAGCTTCCACCCCTTGTCCGTCTTGGTCTGATTCACTATCAATTTGAAGCTATTCATCCATTCCTGGATGGCAACGGGCGCATCGGACGGCTGCTCATCTCGCTGCTGTTGGTGAACTGGAATCTGTTGCCGTTGCCCTTGCTCTACCTGAGCGCTTACTTTGAGCTCCGTCGGCAGGAGTATTATGATCTTCTCCTTGTTGTGAGCGAACGCGGCGCGTGGCAAGATTGGCTGATATTCTTCATGCGCGGTGTGGCGGAGCAAGCACGTGATGCTGTCACTCGCGCCAAACAGCTGCAAGATTTACAGTTAGAGTGGCGCAAACGGTTGACACACGCCCGTGCGTCGGCGCTTCTGTTGCGTCTGGCCGATAGCCTGTTCGAGTCTCCCTTGCTCACTATTCCCCAAGCCCAACGCATTTTGAACCTCACTTACCGGAGTGCTCAGTTGAATGTAGAAAAGCTTATTGCGGCTGGCATTTTGCAATCGGTGGATGATTCTTCTTATGGAAAAAGCTTTCTTGCTGCCGAGATTCTTGAGATCATCAGCGAGGGCAAAATGTGAAGGCACAATTGTACTTTTGGCCTGGAAAGTATAATTCTCACTCATAGAATTATACCTGAGTATCATTTGCCTTTCGTGAGAGATTGAACTATGTCTATTCCCATCAATCCCTACGTGGCCGGCAACCCGGTGGGCGACAGCCCCGCCTTTATCGGTCGGGCGGACGTACTGCGCGAGGTGCTGCGCGATCTGGCCCGCGCGATTGCGCATGTGTTGGGCTTGCCTGCCCCTGACCTGGACGACGATCCCGAAAGCGCTTTTCGCCAAACGTGGCTACCTGCTGCGCTCAACAACTCAAGGCCGAATTGGACGCGCTAGACAGGCTGGGCTTTATCAAAGTGGACGAGGACATCCCCGGCGGCTGGCATGTGCGCCCCGGCATCTTTCTCTGGTGGCTGATGGACGAACTCGCGCGGACGGCCCGCCGCGAAGAAAAGTTCGAAGAATGGTGGCAGGCTCAGCAGATGGAGGGCCTGTTGACGCGCGGCGAAAAGCAAAAACTCGGCGATGCTTCTCGCGCCCTGACCGGCCTGCTCAAAGATGGCGCGCAGACCTTTGTCCTGGCCGCCGTCCAGGGCGCTGGCGAAGCCATATCCAAAACCAGGTAAATTCAAATCCGCAAGGAGATTGCCATGTTCAATTACCCGCTCACGCTATCGTTCAAGATCATCGCCTTCAACCCGCAGGTCAAGATCACCGACGCTGCGGGCCAGACGGTGCTGTACGTCAAGCAAAAGGCATTGGCGCTCAAGGAAGCGGTCAAGGTGTTTGCCGACGAAAGCCAGCAGCAAGAGTTGTACAACATTCGGGCGAACAAGATCATTGACTTTTCCGCCCAGTACAATATCAGCACATCCGCGGGCGGCGTGGTGGGCGCAGTGAAGCGGCAAGGGATGAAATCGCTGTGGAAAGCCACCTACAACATCCTCGACATGAACGGCGCAGAGGTCGGCTTGATTCACGAGGAAAATCCGTGGATCAAGGTGCTGGATGGCTTGCTCAGCGATGTTCCTATTGTCGGCATGTATATCAATCCCGCATATCTGGTTGAACTGCGCGGGCAGACCGTGCTGTATTTCAAGAAACAGCCCGCCGTCTTTGAAGGCAAGTTCTCGGTAGAAAAGCGTGGCGAGTTTTCCAGTGCCGATGAGGCGCTGCTGCTGCAAAGCATCATCATGATGGTCTTGCTGGAACGCTCGCGCGGCTAAACCTGGGAATTTCTTTTTCTCCACAAAGGGCACGAAAACGCAAAGGTTTTTCTTCGTGAACCTTCGTGTCCTTCGTGGATAATTTGAGCAACCTCAACCACCAGGAGATTTGCATGACCAAGAAAACCGTATTCGTGTTCAACTCGTATGGCATGGGCGTCACCGACGACGCCAATTTGAGAATCACACTCGCCAAGAAATTCCTCGCCCTCATCGCCAGCGCCGACCCGCTGCCCGCGCAGATTTGCTTCTACACCGACGGCGTGCGGCTCACGATCGAAGGTTCGCCGGTGCTGGACGAACTCAAGGCGCTGGCGGCCAAAGGCGTGGAACTCGTCATCTGCTCGACGTGCGTTGACACGTTCGGCCTGCGCGACAAGGTGCAGGTGGGCGTCGTCGGCGGGATGCCGGACATTATCACAGCGATGACGCAGGCCGACAACGTCGTTACACTATGAAATACACCAACGACTATGCAGACACAGCCCTGAGCGCGTTCCGGCAAGCCTATCCAACTTTCGACTCCACTCGCCGCGTGGACGAGCTGCGCGCGAGCGACTATGCCCACCTCGATGCCCAGGGGCACGTCTACCTGGATTATACCGGCGGCGGACTGTACGCCACCTCGCAATTGGATAAGCACATGGCGCTGCTCCGCGACCATGTGTTCGGCAACCCGCACTCGTCCAACCCGACCTCGATGGCGATGACG
>CAYGWJ010000407.1:0-5483 GCA_964353405.1 uncultured Anaerolineae bacterium | reverse complement strand
GTTCTTGATCACGGCGATCTTGTTTGTGGTGATCGGCATTCCTGTATTGGTCGTGCCACTGTGGGACGATTTGGTGTTCTGGAATGACCCGATCGCGCTGGTGATCGTCGTCGGCTACTTTGCCGTCATCCCGCTCCTGGGATTGTTCGCGTGGGGGATGCCACGGCTGGCGTATCGGCGCGCGGTGCAGGATGGCGCGGATGTCTACATCGGCCAGGATGGCGTGTTCGTCAATGGCGCGCTGCACACCTGGAAACAACCTTTCACCGACCTGCGCTGCGTGCGATTCAATCGGCAAGCCAAACCGCCCGCGCTCGAATTCGACATTCGCACGCTGACCCGCCTCGGCGTCGCGTACTTTAAGACCTATACAGTTGCAGTACCCGTGCCAGCCGGGCAAGAGGAGCAAGCAGAGAACGTGGCGCGTTCTTTTGCCAGGCAGCCAGAGAACGAGTGATCATACCAGGCGACTCACCTGCAAACCCTAATGTCAGCGTGTCCGCACTGCGGCGCGCAAATTTCAGCGAATGCGCGATTCTAAATGCGAGTGCAAAAAGCGCGCCGCCGAGGCACGCCTACAACGCCCTGGTGCAGAGCTGGCCGGAGATTGCGCGCTTGGCGCGGGAGCAGAGCGCGAGTCAACCATCACAAACGCCGTTGTTGTGAGGCTGGGTCTTGATAGACCTCGGAGGTTATGCCAATCTTCGGTTGGCCTGAAACCTCCGAGGTCGGTACAATGCTGAAGGAGCATAGACTATGGCAATCACCAACTATGAACGCGTGGGCAAATCCCTTGAACTGCTCCGCGACGGGCTGCAGCCCTTTATCGTGCGCGAGTGCAACGCCAAGCTGGGCAAGTACTGGCTGACTAAAGCCACCGAAGGCTGGCAGCACGACCTGAGCTGGCCGGAAGGCGCTGACTTGCCCAATCTGGACGCGGCTCTGCTCCTGCGCCTGATGTGGGATCAGTGGAATCAAGTCTTTCGCGAGATTCTAGGCTTTGCCGAGCGCAGCCTGGTGAGTGAATTGCGCGAAGTGCGCAACAATTGGGCGCACCAAAAACCCTTCTCCACCGACGACGCCTATCGCGCGCTCGATTCCGCCGGGCGACTGCTCACGGCCATCTCGGCGCCGCAGGCCGACGAGATCGAAAAGATCAAGATGGAACTGTTGCGCGTGCGCTTTGACGAGCAGGTGCGTAGCGAAAAGCGCAAGAGCGCCGGCGCCGCCATCGAGAGCCAGGCCACAGGCGGCCTCAAGCCGTGGCGCGAAGTGGTCAATCCGCACAAGGATGTCGCCAGCGGGCGCTATCAGCAGGCCGAGTTCGCTGCCGACTTGTGGCAGGTGCATCTGGGCGAAGGCACGGACGAATACCGCGACCCGGTCGAGTTCTTTCGCCGCACGTATCTGACCGAGAGTTTGCACCAGTTGCTCGTCGGCGCAGTGCAGCGGCTGTCCGGTCAGGGCGGCGATCCGGTCGTGCAGTTGCAGACCAACTTTGGCGGCGGCAAGACGCACTCGATGCTGGCGCTGTATCATCTCTTTGCCGGAGGCGGCACGTCGCCGTCCGAACTGGTGGGCATTGACGCGGTGTTGAAAGAAGCCGGAGCGACCCAACTGCCGGCCGTCAAGCGCGTAGTGCTGGTGGGCAACAAAATCTCGCCCGGCAACCCTGTCACCAAATCCGACGGCACGGTGGTGCGCACCTTGTGGGGCGAACTGGCGTGGCAGCTTGGCGGGCGGCCGGCGTTCGAGCGGGTGCGCGCCGACGACGAAAAAGCCACCAGCCCCGGCGACGTGCTGCGCGAGTTGATGAATCAGTACGGGCCGTGCCTGATCCTGATTGACGAGTGGGTGGCCTATGCGCGCCAACTCCACGACACCAGCGATCTGCCGGCGGGCAGCTTTGAGACGCACTTTACCTTTGCCCAGGCGCTCACTGAATCGGCCAAGAACGCGAAGCAATGCTTGATCGTGATCAGCCTGCCTGCGTCCGATACCACCGGCTCGCCCCACGCCCAGGCGGACGATGTAGAAGTGGGCGGTGAGCGAGGCCGCGCCGCGCTCGACCGGCTGCGCAACGCCATCGGGCGCGTGGAAGCCTCGTGGCGGCCGGCCAGCGCCGAGGAAGGTTTCGAGATCGTGCGCCGCCGCTTGTTCGAGCCACTGATCGAGCAGGCGCAGTTTGTGGCGCGCGACACGGTGGCCAAAGCCTTTGCCGATCTGTACTGCACGCAGCAGCAGGAATTCCCGCCGGAATGCCACAACGCGGATTACGAGAAGCGACTAAAAGCCGCTTACCCCATCCATCCCGAAGTGTTCGACCGGCTGTACACCGATTGGTCAACGCTGGTCAAGTTTCAGCGCACGCGCGGCGTGCTGCGGCTGATGGCGGCGGTGATTCACAGCCTGTGGGAAAAGGGCGATCGCAACCCGCTGATCCAGCCCGGCAATCTCCCGATTGATGATCGGCGTGTCCAATTCGAGTTGACGCGCTACCTCTCGGACAACTGGGCGCCGGTGATCGAAAAAGATGTGGACGGCCCGAGCGCGCTGCCGCTGCAACTCGACGGCCAGGTGCCCAACCTCGGCAAATACGCAGCCTGCCGCCGCGTGGCGCGCACCATCTACCTCGGCTCGGCCCCCACGGCCACAGCCGCCAATCGCGGCCTCGAAGATCGACGCATCAAGTTAGGCTGTGTCATGCCGGGCGAATCGCCCGCCATCTTCGGCGACGCGCTGCGGCGCTTGAGTGGCGCGGCCACGTTTCTCTATCAGGATTCCGCGCGCTACTGGTATTCCACGCAACCCACCGTCACAAAGATGGCGGAAGACCGCGCCGAGCAGCTCAAACGCGATCTGGATGTCGTCGTGCGCGAACTCGACAAACGCGTGCGGGCTGATCTCAACAAGAAGGGCGACTTTCGCGTGCATCCCATGCCGCAATCGGGCCAGGATGTGGCGGACGATCTCGACGCGCGATTGGTGGTGTTGGACATTGATCATCCGTACAGCAAGGAAGCGGGCAATCCCGCCGAGGTGATGGCGAAAGCGATCCTCGAATCACGCGGCAGCAGCCCGCGGCTGTATCGCAATACGCTGGTCTTTTTGGCGGTGGACAAGACGCGCCTGCAAGACCTGGACAAGGCGGCGCGGCGCTATCTGGCCTGGGAATCAATCCTCAACGAAAAGGAAACGCTCGACCTTTCACCACATCAGGTAAAGCAGGCCGAGATGCAGCTGGCGAGCGCAGATAGCACGGTGGCAGCGCGCATCCCCGAAGCCTATCAATGGCTCCTCGTGCCCGTGCAGGCTTTGCCCCAAGTGGCGGTGGAGTGGCAGAGCTTCCGGTTGTCGGGACAAGACGCACTGGCTGTGCGCGCGAGCAGGAAACTGTGCAACGATGAATTGTTGGTGACGGCCCTGGCCGGCACGCGCTTGCGCATGGAGTTGGATCGCGTGCCGCTGTGGCGCGGCGATCATGTCACGCTCAAGCAGCTCATCGAAGATTTTGCCAGCTATCTGTACTTGCCGCGGCTCCAGTCACCGGCGGTGCTGCTCGCCGCCGCGCGCGACGGCGTCGGACTGATGTTGTGGGTGCAGGAATCTTTTGCCTATGCCGACAGTTTGGATGAGGCGACGGGACGCTATCGTGGCCTGCGTGCCGGACAGCACATCACCCTCTCCGATGATAATCGGGCGGGACTGCTCGTTCGGCCAGAGATCGCCCAGAAGCAACAAGAAGCCGAATCTTTGCCCAAGCCAGGCGTTCCCACTACGCCGACTGGTGATGACACAGCCGCGTCAGTGACAAAGCCAGATGGGACGACAATAGTTGGTGGTGGATCAAAGCCCAAGCCAGCGCCAACCACCGGGCCGAAACGCTTTCACGGCACCGTCGCGCTCAGTGCCACGCGGGTAGGCGCCGACGCGGGGCGCATCGGCGAGGAAGTCATCGCGCACCTGGCCGGCCTCGCCGGCGCGACGGTCACGGTGACGCTAGAGATCGAAGCCGAGATTCCCGAGGGCGCACCGGAGCAAGTGGTGCGCACCGTCACCGAGAACAGCCGGACATTAAAGTTCACCAGTCAGGGGTTTGAGGCAGACTGAGGATGACGTGGAGAGGCGGTCGCGGTTCTGCTGCCTGAAATGACAGCCGAGATTCTGTTTGGTTTCATGCTGTCATTTCCTCTTCCACGGTTTGTTCCTCTGCCAGCACTTGGACATGCAACGGCGCTTCAGCCTTTGCGCCGCGCACCATGGATTCGATCTGCGCCAGCATGTCGCCATGCTCGCGGAGATATTCGATCGCGCGTTCGCGGCCCTGGCCCAGCTTGGTGTCGCCAAAGGAAAATAGTACGTGCCGCGCCACTCATTTGGCAACCGGCAGTTGCCTGGCTGCTGGCTGATGAACCGCGCTGAGCCTGCCGCCATGTCACCCATCAATCGCTTCTCCTCCCGCCGCCAGCGTCTCGATCACGCCTCCCTGAGCGCCAAGCTCAAGGGCGCCCAGTCCTACAAGCGCATTGCCGGTTACTTTCGCAGTTTATCCATCAGGAAATCGCTACAGGCGCAGTTTGGTCAGCCGGCTGGTTGAGATACCTTGCCACTGCGTGCTCAAATGTGCTAAAATGCAGACGAGGATAAAACGAGATGGTAAGGAGCAAGCTATGAGGTTAAACCTTGCGCAAGTAGAAGCCAGCGCCAAGCGCTTGTTCCCGGACTTGAGTGTGGAACAAGTCCTGGCGGAGTTGTTGCTAGAGCGCGCGCAAAAGAACTTGTTCAAGTACCAGACCATGGCGCGCCAGTTTGAGGCCGAGTACAAACAAGATTTCGCCGCGTTTCGGGCCCAGGTGCTCAGTTCTCGTCCCGCGCCAGAAGTGGAGCAAGATTACTTTGACTGGGAACTGGCGGTCACGGGCGTCACCGACATGGCCGAAGAAATCCAGCGCCTCAAGAGCCTGGGCTGATCGCCATGCGTGTTCATGTGATAAAAGTGAAACGCGGCTCTATACCAGAGCCGCGTTTTTGTGTGTGCCTCCCTTGGAGGCGGGGGTCAAGGTGCGTGAAAGGGCATGGCTCAAGAAGATTCGTGCGCGCTACGTTCGCGTTTTATCTGGGACACCATGTCGTCCAGTGTCATGTTAGCAAATAGCTCCTGGCGCTCGTGAATATAATCGCCGTAACCGGTCGTGAATTGATTGATGAAGCGTACTGTGTTCACGATTCCGATTTCTCTGTACAGCACCTTGAGCGCCACTGCTGTTATCTCGGCCAGCGGTCGTGTTTCTACTGCCATTGCTCAAGCTCCTTGATCAGCTCTACAGGCGAAATCACTTTTGTCGCAATGGCGCAAAACTCACTTTGACTTGACAATCGGGGGCATCGTGGCAGACTAGACCCATCTTATCCGGCAGCGAGGAAAACATGAGAACCTCCAAAGATCTCTACCGCACATCGCCCACGATTTATCAGTGTGAGTT
>CAYGWJ010000406.1:0-11655 GCA_964353405.1 uncultured Anaerolineae bacterium | reverse complement strand
CAACTCACACTGATAAATCGTGGGCGATGTGCGGTAGAGATCTTTGGAGGTTCTCATGTTTTCCTCGCTGCCGGATAAGATGGGTCTAGTCTGCCACGATGCCCCCGATTGTCAAGTCAAAGTGAGTTTTGCGCCATTGCCTTCATTTGGCTCAAAGCTATCTTGCACATGGCCAGGCTCAGGTGTGGATGTCGGAGTGGGCGTTGGCGTCGCCGTCGGCTGAGTGACGTTCACCCGAAGTTGATACGTCAGACCCCTGCAGTTCGGAGTCAATTGAACTATTCTGAAATAATAGGGGCCACTTGTGTTCGCCGTCAGTGAGACTGAGGCGGTGTTGTTGTCCTGCGGGTTGAGATCAACCAGAAGGAGCCTAAAGATTGAATCGTAGACAATGATTCCAAGATTATAGTTAGTCGTGTAGCCGGGGATCGCATCCACTTTATATATAGCGCCCAAAGTGGCATTGTCAAGGCGAAAGTATTCGTCAAACGCAGGATACTGCTGAGGGGAGGAAGGGTCTGGAACGTCTCCAATTGAAAGAACCAAGGCACTATATGAAGCCAGAGCCGGAAAGGTTGAAGCGTTGGTAAAAGTGATGCTTTGGTCCTGCTTCGTAAAGTCAGCCGTGTTCGTCAGGAACAAAGTGCACATGAGGCCAGGAATATACTGCGAGCCCAGGTTGCTTGCGGGGGGCACGGCCAGGCCCACGCGAGCGGACGCGCCTGATGGGCTGGCGTTGGCCGTCTGGCTTGACCACAACAGCGCGCTTGCTCCGGCGAGGATGACGACGATCCATGCGACGGCGACGAATAGTCTGCGGTTCATGGTTGCTCCTCCTCAACATCGCACCGCGCCGGCGGCTCAGTTGCTCGCCCTCACAGAGGGCAGAGCCAGTGATCAAGCTCCTCCGGCGTACTGGCGCATCGTCCACAGGCGGCCGCGGTACATGGTGGGCTGGACGCCGCGCGTGAACGGGTACTCGCCCGGCAGGCCGAGCTGCCGCTCATAATCCACCGGCGCCTCGTCCGGCACATAGATGCGGTCGAGCGGGATGCCGGAGGAGGTGGTGAATTCGGGTTTTCGCCCCGGTAATTTATTCAGCGTGCGGGCGAGGGGACCAGCTTCCCAGGCTCGTTTGGAATCACAGATGGTTGACATGACTTGCTCCGAGAGTGTTTGTTGACCGTGGTTGGCTTGTGTAATATAATCTCAATTGAGACTATCGGCAAGGAGTGCAAGATGACTCTGGCGGTTGACCAATTGGCTCACGATTTGAATCTCTCGCCGTCCGATCTGATCCGGCGCAGCGTTGCGGCATTTCTGGAGCGCGAGCGGCGCGCGGCACAGATGGACATGGCGGACCTGCAAGACCGCTATGGCGCACGCACATCGGCAGAACTGGCCGTCAAGATTGAGCGCGGTGAGGTGTACAGCCATCCTGCCTGGGAAGAATTGATCGAATGGCAAAACCTCGAAGCGTATCTTGAGCGGTTGGCCCGTTGGCAAGCCTCGGTTGACTGATGTACGACGAACTTCCCCAAACACTTTCACAACGACAGCGAAGACGTCGTTGAAGAAAGCTCCATTTCAGATAATCCGGTAAGTGCTCTCCAGCAGTTCCTCACCTTTGTGCGCGCAAAACTAGACGAGTACGGGGTGTAGCTCTTATTTCACCTATGTCCGGTCGAGCGGTATGCCGGACGAGGTGGTAAATTCCGGTTTTCGCTCCGGTGATTTTTTGAGTGTGCGGGCGAGTGGGCCTTGTTCCCAGTTTTGTTTGGCATTGCGAGTATTGGTCATGGCAAAGTCATTTTATCCTTTTGAGTGTCGTCTCAACTTGGGTCAGTATCATCGCTGTCTCTTGCGGTTCATTGGCAGCAATCCTAACACTACGCCAACTAATGCCATGGCACCTACTGACCTACAAGGCGCATCGGGCGCGCGGACGAAACGCTTCCATTCGACGGCGCGCAGGGTGGTTTCTTCGCCGAACTCTTGCGTCATAGAACTAATCCCGGGTTTGCTTACATAAGTTTCGTTCGAGTTTGCTGCAACAGTATTGTCGTTCTTGTTGCCCAAACTGGATTATCTTGGCCTTTTGCTGATCGTTAGCAATATCCCCACAACGATACCTATCAATATTAGGATACATGCTGACAATGCCAATATTATGATGTCTCTGTGATCCGGCCCATCCGGCGTTTTTGTCGGTGTAGGCGATAAGGGCGAGGGCACGGTGAACGTTGCAGTTGGACCCTCTGTAGAGGTGGGGGTAATGGTTGCCACCACGAGAGTGCTTGTCATCGGCACTGATGTGGCAGTCGGAGACGGTGTGGCAGTTGGACCCTCTGTAGAGGTGGGGGTGATAATTGTCACCACGGGAGTGCTTGTCGTCGGCACTGATGTGGCGGTTGAGGGCGGTTTGGCAGTTGGGGTAATATATACAGTTGGCGTAGTCGGCCTTGTAACGAACAAAGCTACTAAAAACCTATCTGCATAGCCCGAATACCCACAGGTAGGCAAGTACTTGGCAATCGCTACGTGGACACGCAATTTGTCTTTTTCATACTTGGTGGGCAAGTTTTGCCACTGGTTGATTCCAGCGTCAAAGTAGCGGGCAACAAAGCAGTTGTCGCATTGGCTCTCTGGGTGAGCAGGGTCTATCTCGATTGTCAGGTCAAGGGGTTTGTCAATTTTGGTATTGGTTGGGTAGAAAGCAATCAGATAGCCTCTGTCATCCCAGGCGCCGGATGTGCCGTTCCAACCTACAATGGAGCCTGTCAAGTTACAGTGGAACGCAGCACCTCCTGCAGGCGTGTAGCGGTCGGGAGCGGTTATCCATGCTGTACCTTGACTCAAACCACAATAAATCCACCCTCCTCCAGGCCCCGGAAGGTATGATTGAAAAGTTGGAAGGGAGAGTACTCTACCCTGGGATAGTGCCAAGAGCAGAATGGTAGACAAAACCAACACAACGATGATTTGGGCTTTCTGATGGGTGGGAAAGCTTTTGGGACACATTGAACACCTCCCGTTCAGCGGACGCGACCAAAGAGTGTACCAGGCGTAAATACTGCGATTCCATCACTCCTACTACTCAAGACGACTTGGCCTGTCGGGGATTTGGCTGCAATACTGGTGATAGAACTGAACTGTATGTTGCCTCGAATGTCACGCCAGGACTTGCCGCCATCTTGTGTTTCCCACACGCTGCCATTCGACGCTCCGACGAACAAATGTCCTTCTTGTTCGGGCATGGCAAGAACTGCGACAATCTCTGCTTTTCTAAATTCCTCCGTGCCTCGCTGATTCCAGTCTCTTCCGCCGTTTTCGGTCACCCAAAAACCTGCTGCGCCGGCGATAACATAAACGGTGCCTGCTTTGCGAGGGTCTGCGGCCATGGCCACAATTGTCTGATCTATTGGGGACTGATATTTCTCCCATCCTCGTCCTCTGTTGGCTGACCTGTAGAATCTTGAGCCAACTACAGCATACACTGTATCTGGGTTGCCCGCATCAACAGCCAACGCAGAGACATCAGACGGGTAATTCTCTCCTGTCGGCTCATTGCATTTCTTGCGTCCAAATGTATCCCAACTATCTCCTTCATCCAATGTGACAAAGACGCCACAGCCTGGGGCACCGGCATACAAGATTGTTTTCCCATCCGATGTCTTGGACAGCGCGAGGGCTGTGGTATCTCCTGGGATGGGTTCAAGATCAGGACGTGTGGTCTGCTCCCAAGTCTGTCCGCCATCTCGTGTTCTGAACACAGATGATTCCCCTAGCAACATTACGCCCGCAAACGCAACCCGAGGGTCGCGTGAATCCACCGCCAGTGCTCTTGCAATTTCGGCCTGTAACCCTTTGCCGTAACGCCAATCTTTGAGATCACCGGTCAAGTTGGAATACACTGAGCCGCCTACCACTGCGTACACTGGTGCGGAGTGGCCCGCTCCAATGGCCAGGCCTACCACCGAAGCCAAAGGCGCGTCCAAGCGTTCCTGACTCCAGGAAGTGCCATCATCCTCAGAAGCGAACAGTCCATCTAATGTGGCGGCCAGGATTCGATAAGGTTGTCGTCCGGTCACTTCAAGCGAGCTTATCCCATTACGAGGCAACCCAACGCCTGGGACTGGCTGCCACTCTTGCCCACCATTCATGCTCTTCCATATATTGTATCCCCCGTTCCCATAGGAACTCGCATATAACCGCTGTGGGTCGTCGGGAGCAGTGGCTATTGCACTGATGTTGAACGTAGTGGAAATCTGTCCCCAGGGTTGCCAGGTTTTGCCCCCATCGCTAGATTGGATGATGACGCCGCGGTTCGTGCCAGCATACAGAAACCTGTCATCCGCTTTGGCTGTTACGAGAGCGTTAATACTCCCTCTCGGCAGGCCAAAACTCAATTCCCAATCCGATGTGTTTCGGCGATGAATCAATATCCTACCGTCTTGAGTACCCGCGATGACGGCCCCGCCATTTGCGCGAGTGAAGGACAACTTGTTTATCGCAGCTCCGTAAATCTCTTTGTCGTAGTCAAAGAGTTCCCACGATTGTGCGCCATTTGTGCTTCTTAGGACTCCGCGCCAATCACTCGTCCCCACATAAAGAGTACTCGGGCTGTCAGGATCGGCTACCAGTGATGTGAGGCCATGCGAAGGCAAACCGGTGGTCATGAGTTGCCACTTCTTGCCTTGGTCGTCGCTTTTCATGACGCCAAGGTAATACATAGTGGCATACAGGCGAGAAACGGCCCCGTCCCTCACTACACTCAATGAAGTTGGCACACCACTGGCAAAATTGTTAAGCTGAAGTTTCCATTCCTTGCCATCTTTCATGAACAATGAGCTGCCCTCGCGTGGGCCTGGGCCGCCTTGGGTCACTACGTACACGGTTTCAGGGTTGGCGGGATCGGCAACGACAAGCGGAGTAGGGCCAGCTTTCAGAGATTGAGCAAGTTCCCAAGACCCGCGCAGTTTCTCGCGGGCAATAAGGCCGACCACCAGTGCGACGAGAAGCAAAATTGGAACAGCGTATCCTACCAACTGAAGCGTGTGGTCACGTGCCCAGTGACGAAAAACAGTGGCCGTGACTTGCAGCCGTTGTACAGGTGAATCAAAGATTCCAAGTGTCCACAATGCTTCCGCGATAGCCTCGCGGTCTGTGACACTCTTGGATGATTTGGTTGTTTGCTGCACTTGACTGTGCAGAATGCGGCGGGATCTTTCTCCCAGAGGTGTCACGGTGTCTTGGCGGGGTTTGACACAGCCAGCTAGCGATTGCCTGGCAGTTCTTTGCACTTCCGGTTGAGACGAGAGCAGTTTCTGTGTGACGATTTGTAGGTCGGCTTCCAGACTGGCGCCTCTGGATAGCCAATAGCCGATGCCACTATGGCCGTAATCGAGCGAAGTCAGTATCAACAACCGACGGGATACATCATCGGTTAGGTCGAGTTCGTCCCGATGCTCGTAGATGCTTAGATACCGTTGTTCCTCCAACAAAAGTTCGTGACGTTGATATTCTGAAACGCCTCGTTCAAGCCAATTTCGAGCCAGCCGCAAACTTTCGCTGGGAGGATTCTTTTTCAAATACAGCCCAATCCCTTTCACCAAATAGTCATGTGCGAGACTATAATATATGTCTTTCCCGCGCTTATAGGTCTGCAATAGTCCTTTCCTGAGAAGGTCTTGAAGCTCTGCTTTGAACTTGGTGCCAGATGGTGCGGAAGTCAATTCCTTTTCGCTGAGAGGCCTACTCGGTCTGTCTTCTTCAACGAAAAGTGCTAGCAGATGCCATGTATCCTCGCTGTTCTCTAATGCGCGAACCAGATAGTCATTTAGCATTCCTTCAACCCCACCCGCATCGCGATAGGTTTCCCATGTGAATGCCTGGTCATAGTTTGGTTCGGTCATTGAACATAGTAGATCCAATACCACTTGCAGCTCGGCAGGTTGAATAGACTTGAGTAGAGGAGCATAGCCGTGCTCAAGCAATTTGCTCAGTATGTCTTCGACAACATCTTCTGAGTACGGCATACTGGCATCTTTGAGAGGTTGTACAATCGCTTGGCGCGCCGCATCTTTGGAAAGGAACTCGACCTTGAAGGGATTGGACACATCAAGGTTAAGTTGGCGATTCTTGACCGCGCTTTCCAGAATAGTGTGCCATTCATCTCTCTCTGCCAGAACCAATTTGATGACTTGTTCATCCTTGTTCAAAAGGTCTGCGGCAACCTGAAGGAACTTTTCAAAATCAGGAACGTCACGCGATGCTTTCTCAAACTGGTCAACAACCAGCACAGGCGGGTGGTCTGGATTCTGCTTATGTAATCGTTCAAGAGCAGCATCGAATCTAGTTTCAGGTGCCATCAGTTTGTCGTTGACTTCTAACAGGATCTTTTCAGTAACCTTCTCTTGTTCTTGAATTCCTACATAAACAATAGGGTATCCTAGTTGTCTTAGTCGGGGAATGGCGCCGGCCTTGAGCAGTGAGGACTTTCCGCACCCTGATAGTCCACGTACAACTACCAGACGGTCTTCCACGATTCTGGCGACGAGTGCTTCTCTTTCTTCATCGCGTCCCAGGAACATATTGGCTTCTTCGGGCTGGAACGGAGTCAAGCCGCGCTTGAAGGGCCAGCGACGTCGTGACCGTGGGCCGGGGAACGAAGGGGGGGGGGGCACCGTGCCCTGCGTGGGCGGAAAGTCGGGCGGCCGAGGTGGTCTGGCCCGCTCGCGCTTGACCCCGGCCAGGAGTGCATCCCTGGCGGCCGCTTCGTCCACGCCTACCAGGTCAATGTAGATGACCTGCGGCAACAGGCCGGTCAGGTCGCATTCACGGACGCGTACCGGCAGCAGCGTCCCCTTTTCGCCGGTTGGGTCTTGCGCGAACGCGGCGGCCCATTCGGGCTGGGTAAAGCACGCTTGAACGTAATCGGGTGAAAGGACAGCAATGGTGCGCTCCGCTTCTGCCGTAGCCTTTTGCATGTCCAGCACAAAGTTGGAGCCGGGACGGAAATCCCACGCCTGGAGGACGGTCGTGTAGCCTGCGCTTTCCAACTGCCAGGCGATCCACTCGGCCCATGTGCGGTCGGCCCTGTTGTAGCTGATGAAAAAGTCTTTCATGGGTTGCCTCGGTGTTGAAGCATGGTTTAAGGCGTGGACGATTGGTGATGCTCTTCCACCCGCGCCAGAAATTCTGCAAACTCGATCGGCGCACAATTCGCGTGTTTCGTCAGATGGTGAAACGGGTGCTCATGCCAGCCCATTTTAGCGTTATCCACGCCATAGATACGTTGACCGCTTTCGATCAATGCGAAAGCGGTCTTGTCCGTCGCGACGTTGTAAAAGACGCTGATGAATGTCTCGACGCGCGTCAGATGAATACGCACGCTCAAGGTGTCGGCGTCAATGACGCGTGTTTCTACATGGTCTACCAGCGCCGAACGATAGCACGCCTGTTGCAACTCGGACAAAAGTTGCTCGGTCGTTACGGCAGCCATGCAAAGCTAGTCTCCAATCGCTTGCGGCGCGTGACCAACGCTTCCCATTCCAGATAATCCGACTCGCGGGCATAGGCATAGTCTTCTTCTCGATCCTCGGATTCCCAGCGTTGCTTGAAAGCCTCGAATGGCATTCCGTATGTTTGCTCGTATTGCTTGAGCGCCGTGTCAATCTCTTCCAGCTTGTGGCGCGCGTAATCTCGCATCAGCAACACTAACGCCATGCCCTCGCGCGGCTCGCCGGTCAGTTCGACCAACGCCTGGCTGATTTCTTTGGGCAACACCATTGCCGACATTTGGCACCTCCCCATCAAGTATAACACGATTGTCGCAAGCGCGGCGGTGGGCGATGGTCAACCCAACCGCCCTGGTCGCCGTTGGCGTAGAGACGTTCCGCCGGTAAAGACGTTCCGGTGGAACGTCTCTACCTGTCCATCGGGCGATAGTTTACATCCAAAATGCTCAGCCGTTTGAGATGCGTCCCCAGCCGCCGAGTAAAATCGGCGTAATCCTTCGCCGCGCTCGGCGTCCAGACAGCTTCGGCCAACGCGCACAGGCGCGGAAAGGCCATGTACTCGACGTGGCGGGTGTCTGGCATGTACTCGGTCCACAACTGCGCTTGCGCGCCCAGGACGTGCCGGGCCTCATCCGGCGTTAGCTCTTGCGGGATGGGCTGGTAGGCATAGACCTTCTCCAGCGGAATAAAGCGGCCAATCGCCAAAGGTTCCTTACTTCGATCTTCAGACTGGTAATAGTCCAGGTACGTGCTTGTGTTGGGCGCCATCACCACATCGTGACCGGCGCGCGCCGCCGCGATGCCGCCCGCCTCGCCGCGCCACGACATGACCGTCGCATTCGGCGCGAGCCCGCCTTCGAGGATTTCATCCCACCCGACCAGCCGGCGTCCCTGGCTCGTCAGAAACTCGTCCATGCGGCGAACAAAGTAGCTTTGCAGTTCTTCTTCATCCTTGAGGCCCAGCTCCTTCATGCGCGCTTGAGCTTGAGGGCTGGCTTGCCACTGCGCCTTGGGACATTCGTCGCCGCCGATGTGAATGAACGGGCTGGGAAAGAGCGCCAGCACTTCCGCTAGGACGTTACGCAGGAACTGGAGAGTGCTTTCCTCGACGTTAAAGACGTTTTCGTAAATGCCCCAGGTTGTGCCGACCTCGATCTGTTGTCCCGTGTTGCCCAGCTCCGGGTAGGCCGCAATCGCCGCCTGGGCGTGGCCGGGCATTTCAATCTCCGGTACGACGTTGACAAAGCGCGCGCGGGCATACGCCACGATCTCACGCACATCGTCCTGCGTGTAAAAGCCGCCGTGGGGCTTGCCGTCGAACTTATCATTTTCCGGATGGATGCGGTCCAGCTTGCCGATGAGGGTTTCTTTGCGCCACGCGCCGACCTGCGTCAGGCGAGGATATTGCTTGATCTCGATGCGCCAGCCCTGGTCTTCGGTCAGATGCCAGTGGAAGGTGTTGAGCTTGTGGAGGGCGAGCAGGTCAATGAATTTCTTGACGAATGATTTGGACGCAAAGTGGCGGCAAACGTCGAGCATCGCGCCACGCCAGCCAAAAGATGGATAGTCCTCGATCTGGACGCACGGGATCGTCCAGGCCACGTCTTCCACTGGCGCTTGGCGCAGGATTTCCGGCGGCAGCATTTGCAAGAGCGACTGGACGCCATAAAACAGGCCCGCCGGTTGCGGCGCGCGCAGCGTGACCTTGTCCGGTGTGACGTTCAACTGGTAGCCTTCGGCACCGAGGTGGGCAAGGTCCGGGGCTATCTCGATCACGATCGAATTTGCGCCCGAGTGCGATGACGTGACGGCGAGCCAGTAGCCCGTCGCTGGAGCAATCGCCTGCGCCAGTGTGTGGCTTATGGTCGAGGCTGCACCGCTGGCGACGACGATCGTGTCGGCGGTCAGTGTGAATGCACCGTCCATCGGAATGAGTTTGACCGGCTTGGGTATGAGCGTATCAATAGACATCGTTCCTCCGAATCACGAGTGGGTTGTTCGGACGTGCGCTATTCGATGATGGCCAGCACCTGCCGCATCTCGACCGACTCGCCCTGCTTGACGGCGATCTGCTTGATCACCCCGGAACGTTTGGCGTGCAGCTCGTTCTGCATCTTCATCGCTTCGAGGATGATGACGACCTCACCCTCTTCAACCCGCTGGCCTTCCTTCTTGTTGATCTGGATGACCAGCCCCGGCATGATGGCGGTGATCGCGCCGGCGGCCTCGGCAGCCGCTGCCGAAGCTGCCTTGCGCGCCTTGCCGGGCTTGAGCTCGTCCAGTCCCTGCGCTTCAATCGGGAAGGCGATGCCATCCACCGTGGCCGAGTTGCCGCGCACGTCAACGGTGTGAGCGTTGCCGCCTACGGTCACCGTGTTGTCTTTGATGGCCCACGGAAACTCGATCCCGTTGACCAGGATCAACTCGCCCTTGCGCTCGATCTCGTAGGGCACGCCTTCCAGCACGAGCTTGAACTTGTCTACCATGTTCCGACCCTCCGGCCCAACCCGGCCCGGCAAACCATCTTCCACGCCGATCCTGTGGCTGTGGATTCTGCCGTCACTTGCGCTTTGCTGGCTTTTAATTTTTGCTGGAACAGCATCGCGGCGATGGCCGCCGCAAATTCCTCTTTGCCGCCCAGGCCCTTGGCCCGCCGCTCCAGGAAAGGGCGAGCGATTTGTGGAAACAGCGCGTAGGCCAGAATGTCCTCTTCCGACCTGGCCAGGCCGCCAATTTCAGCTTTGGCCTTTTCCCAGCCGGGGCTGAGCATGTCGGCGGGACGGCAGGTGATGGGCGGCTCGTCGCCGATGGCCTTGCGCTGCACCTCGGGATCAATCGGCGCGGGCGGCTTGCCGTAATAGCCGCGAATGTACTGCTTGACCTCTTCGGGGATGACTTTGTAGCGCTCGCCCACCATGACGTTAAGTGTGGCCTGCGTGCCGACGATCTGACTCGACGGCGTGACGAGCGGCGGATAACCCAACTCGGCACGCACGCGCGGGATTTCGTCGAGCACATCGTAATAGCGGTCCAGCGCGCCTTGCTGGCGCAGTTGGCTGACCAGGTTCGAGAGCATCCCGCCGGGCACCTGGAACTGGAGCACATTCACGTCCACCGCGCTGATGCCCGCTTCAAAGCTGGCATATTTCTTGCGGACATCGGTCATGCAGCGCGCAATGTCGGCCAGGGCGTTCAGGTCAAGCCCCGTGTCACGCTCGGTGCCCTTGAGACAGGCCACGAGCGTCTCGGTGGGCGGCTGTGAGGTGGAAAGCGACAGCGACGAGATGGCGGTATCCACCACGTCCACGCCGGCTTCCGTCCCTTTGAGCAGCGCCGCGGTACCCATGCCGCTGGTGTAGTGAGTGTGCAGTTGCACCGGCAGGCCCACCTCCTTCTTGAGCGCCGCGACCAGTTCATAGGCTGCGTAAGGCGAAATCAACCCGGCCATGTCCTTGATGCAGATCGAATCTGCGCCCCGGTCGGCCAGCTCGCGGCCCATTTTGACAAAGCTGGGAATATCGTGCACCGGGCTGATGGTGTAGCTGATGGCGGCCTGGACGTGCCCGCCTTCGCGCTTGGCAATTTGCATCGCAAATTCCATGTTGCGGATGTCATTCAGCGCGTCAAAGATGCGGAACACGTCAATGCCGTTGCGCCTGGCGGCGACGGTGAAATGCTCGACGATATCGTCGGGATAGTGCTTGTAGCCGACGACGTTCTGACCGCGCAGAAGCATTTGCAGGCGCGTGTTGGGCATCTCGCGCCGCAGAGTGCGCAGCCGGTCCCAGGGGTCTTCGCCCAAAAAGCGCATCGCGCTATCGAACGTCGCGCCGCCCCAGATTTCGGCGGACCAATAGCCGACCTTGTCCATCTGCGAAGCGACGCAGAGCATGTCTTGCGTTCTCATGCGCGTGGCCAGCAGCGATTGGTGCGCGTCACGCAAGAGCGTTTCGCAAATCATCACGGGGTTCTTGCTCATTGGGATGCCTCGCCTTGTGTCGCAAACATTTCTTTGGGCTTGAACATCAACACCAGCGCTCCTTGATCGGAGCCGGGGCTGTGCGTCGTGTAAGCGCGCACCACCGTGCTCTCGTTCTTCTTGAGCACGAGCGGCGGCTGATGGGGGAACTGGATC
>CAYGWJ010000405.1:0-5762 GCA_964353405.1 uncultured Anaerolineae bacterium | reverse complement strand
TTTGCGATGGCATCCGCGGTGGCCATCGTCACCTTTGTCGGCGGCACACCCAAGGACGCGATGAACGCCACGCTGGAAATGTACGAGATCACTCACGCCGAGCACAAATACTTTGCCATCCCGGCGCTGGATTTTCGCGGCACGCCAACCGGCATTGACATCCGCAAAGTGGTGGAGAAAGGCATCACGCCGCGCATCAACACGGGCGTGGCCCACAAAGACCCCGGCGTGGGACAGGTAGGTGCGGGATTGGTGAGGCCGCCGATGGCAGTTTTCGAGCAAGCCCTCGTGGCTTTCGCTGAACATTATGGGATTTAGGAGATTTGGAGATGAGGAGATGGGGAGATGGGAGCGGGCCTTGAGGATTTGAGAGTGCTGCGAGATGCAGAGGCAATCGCAGATGGAATCTGGCGGCAGGTCGTTGGATGGGAGCCGTTTGCGCGTGATGTGGTCGGCGGGCAGTTGGCTCGCACGGCCGATTCGATTGGCGCTAACATTGCCGAGGCGTTTGGCCGGTTTCATTACGGCGAAAAACTCCAGTTTTTGTATTACGCGCGTGGCAGCCTGTTCGAGACAAAGTATTGGCTCAATCGCGCATTAGAACGCCGTCTCATGGCGACCGATCAAGCGCGCGATTACGCCAATTGTTTGCCCGGTATTGCGCGTCAACTCAACGCCTTTGCCAGCAGTCTCAAGTCCCAACGTAAAAGCGGCCCCAAGCAAGCCGCTGCCGTGCGCGAGTCGCCCTCCGCGTATGTAACTGATGCGGATGATGACTTGCCACTCTTTACCGAAGATGAAATCGAATGGCTGCAAATCGTTCCTAATCTCTAATCTCCAATCTCCGATTTCTTCGTGCTGCGCCGGGGACGGCACAGCGAGCGACCTTGTGCTATAGTGTTAGGTATTGAGCACTCGAGGGGAGGCATTCTTATGGGCTTTACCACTTTTAACGATATGCTGCGCCGGACGGCATGGCGGTTGCCCGATCATACCTTCCTCACGTGGACAGATCGTGATCGCTCGATCACCTATGCACAGGGTGTAGAACAGTCAGGGTGGATTGCAGGTGTGCTGGCAAGCCTGGGTGTGGGCAAGGGCGACCGCGTGGGTATCTTTGCGCACAATGGGCTGGACTATGTTCTGGCGATGCTGGGCGCGTGGCGCTTGGGCGCGACCTCGACGCACATCAGCGTGTTGCAGGCACACAATCTGGCCTACTATGTCAATGACTCTACGCCCAAGGTGTTGATCTATACTGGCGACAAGCACGACGTGGTTGCCGCGCAGCGGCCTAACATGCCGAGCGTGCAGCACTATATCTGCTTCGACGGCGTAAAGGAGGGAGCGCAGGCCTGGGATCCGCTGCTCAAAGCCAGGCTCAATCCGCCGCCCGACACGACAGATGCCATGGACGGCGCACATCTCTCGTATACCTCCGGCTCGTCCGGCCCGCCGAAAGGGGCGCTGCTGGCTCACGGTTTTGCCGCGCGCGCCACACACTGCATCGCCGAGCGTATCGGTCTTTCCAGCGACGACGTTTCGCTAGGGCCAACCTCGCTAGCCAGCTCGTATCATCTCGTCGCCAATCTGCTGCCCGGGATGCACCGTGGAGTCGCCATCGGCGTGATGACCAAGTGGGATCAGGCTATCGCCTGGGACGATATGCAACGGCGCGGCGTGTCGGTGATGGTGGGCAACCCGCTGCTCTTTACGGATGTGCTCAACGAGTGCCGAAAGCGGGCTGCCAAACCTGCTGCGTTGCGGGTTTTGCTTTCTGGCGGCGCACCTGTGCCGCCCGATATCAAGCGGGCCTTTGTGATCGAATTCGGCATTTTTGTTGCCGAAAGCTTTGGGATGAGCGAGTTGGGTGGTTTCGTTGCGCTGGGTTTTCCGCGTCGAGAGCCAGAGTCTCGCCTATCTGCCATCGGCCCCACTCTGCCGGACCGTGAAGTGCGCATCGTGGATGAACACGACGTCGAGTTGCCGTCCAACCAGCCGGGGCAGATTATTATCCGGGATGGCTACATGTTGCGCTACTGGAATATGCCGGAAAAGACAGCCGAGGTGCTCCGCGATGGCTGGTTGCACACCGGCGATATGGGCGTGATGGACGCCGAGGGCTATATCTCCATGTTGGGACGCTGGAGCGAGCGCATTGTCAGTGAAGGCAAGATCATTTTCCCGCGACCCCTCGAAGAGGCGCTGCTGCGCCATCCAGCCGTGCGCTATGCCTGCGTCATCGGCAAGCCCGATCCGGTCAAGGGCGAGATCGTCAAGGGGATCGTCGAGCTATATGCCGACAAGCAGGCGACACCGGAAGATTTGTTGTCGCACTGTCGCAACCAACTGGGGCCGGCCAGCCCGGCGCTGATCGAGATCGTCCCCGAGATGCCCATGACTCCGACAGGCAAGATCGGGCGCGCAGATTTGCAGAAACGAGAGCGCGAAGCTTGAATAACCAACACGAGTCACCTTGCAAAGGAGGCAATGATGAACCGCGAACAATTTATCAATATGCTGTCTGCCGCAAAGATGTACGATCTCACACAAGGCTGTTCCATCTTTACGCCGCCCTGGCCGGGCGAAAAATCGCTCGAAGTCCATTTCTTCAAGCGGGTCACCGGCGCGTACGGCGGCGGGCAGGGCGCCAACGGCCAGATTCTCAATTGGAGCAACACCGTCGGAACGCACCTCGTCGGCGAGCGAGCGTTTCACTCCGGCGGGCGCGCGATTGCCGACATCCCGCTCAAGGAACTGAGCGGGCCGGGCGTCGTCGTGGACATCTCGGACATGGTCTCGGACTATTGCCTGTACACGCCCGAGATGATCATGAAGAAAGCCGCCGTCAAGAAAGGCGACATTCTGATCATTAACACAGGCTACCACAAGTACTCGTGGGATCAGCCGGATGTTTTTTCCGCCGAGGCGCAAGGCGGCGTGGAATCCAAAGAGTTTGGGTTCTATGTGCGCCATCCTGGCCCTTCGCCCGAGTTCTACCAGTGGGCGCTCGACATGCAGCTCAAAGTCGTTGGCGTGGACTGCGGCTGCGCCGAGCATCCGATGAACACGCCCATCCGCCGGATGCACGAAAACCATTTCAAGCTGGCCGAAGAAAAGTTGAAGCGTGACTATGGCAAGTCGTGGGACGAAATGTTCCCGCAGGGCGACTATTACACCATGACCCACATCACGCTGCCCAACGCGCACCTCGTCTTTTGCGAAGCGATTGTGGGGGATATTGACAAATTGAAGAACCAGCGAGCGTGGATTACGATTCAGCCCATCCCGTTCGTCGAAGTCGAAGCGGCGTGGGCGCGCGTCGTCGCCTATCAAGCGCCGGGCGGCGTGAGCGAGGACGAGTTCATGCAGGCGATGAACTCGTGCGAGATGCTTGACATGACCGTGCCGTTCAGCGTCATGACGCCGCAGTGGCTGAACTATATCCCGTTGAGCGTGACGTTCACCAAGCGCGTCGGCGGTCAATTTTTCGGCATGGGGCGCAACGGCTCCATCTGCAACGCCAGCATCCACCTGGGCACGCACATGGACGGCGAAAAACACTTTTATCCGGCGGGCCGCACCATCGGCCAGGTGCCACTGGAAGGGTGGGTCGGGCCGGGTGTCATTGCCGACATATCGCATCTTGTGAGCGATGCAAGTGTTTATACTCCCAAGATGATTCACGACGTGGTGGACATTCGCAAGGGGGATATTCTCGTCATCAAGACGGGCTGGAACCGGTTTGGCTGGTGCAGCCCCGAGTCGGACGAGTTCCGTTACATGGTCAAGCACCCGGGGCCTTCGCCTGACTTTGCCGGGTGGGCCGCCGACATGCGGATCAAGTGGATCGGCGTGGACGCGGTCAGCGCCGACCATCCGATGAACACTATCATGCGCATCTGGCACCCAAAGACCTTTGCCGAAGCCAACGCCAAACTGCTCCGCGATTTTGGCAAGGACTGGGACGAGATGTACCCGCTGGACAAGTACTACCAGGACATGCACCTCAATCTCTTCCCGAAGAAAATTGTCCATGCGGAAAACCTGGCGGGCGACATTGCCAAAGCGCAGAGCGGCAGATATTACATCGGCTGCTATTTGCAAAAGGCGATGGAGACTGAATCCATGTGGGGGCGGTTCGTCGCGTTCAAAGAGGGGAATTAGGTATTGGGTATTAGGGATTGAGGAGATGGTGTCATTCTGAGCCGCGAAGCGGCGAAGAATCTCTCTCAAGTGAGGCAGAGACCCTTCGCCGCCAAGCGGCTCAGGGTGACAGTGGTGATGGCAAGGAGCCGAGATGCTTTCCGAGTTGGACAACTATTCGCAGCGTATTGAAGACCTGCGTGCGCAGGTTCGTGACCTGATCGCGACCTTGCCCGCCGAGGCGCTGAACTGGCATCCTACGGAAAAGGTCGAAGATCACGCGACCAACTCACTGGCTGTCATGGCGGCCCACGTCGCAGGCGCCGAGCATTTCTGGATTGCCGAGGTGATCGGAGGCCGCCCCAAGACCCGCGACCGTGCATCCGAATTTGCTATCCAGGCCGCCGATGCCGCTGAGCTTGTCCGCCGTTTGGATGCGACCGGCGCGGAAACGCGTGGCGTGTTCTCAACGCTCACCGCTGCCGACCTGGACGGCACGCGCGAGGTAGAAGGCCGGACGGTCGCAGTGCGTTGGGGTATCTTGCACGTGATTGACCACACTTCGCTCCACCTGGGCCACATGCAAATCACGTACCAGTTGTGGAATGAAGGCAAAAGCAAACCTTCGCTGCGCTGGTTTGAGCGGTTACCTCCTAAAGCATGATTGACAGGGGCAGACGTTTCATCACTGGGCAAGGCCGGCGACACTGGAAGAAATCGGGCGCGACTATCATCGTTGGAGATACGGCGCTGACTTGAAGCTTAAAAGAGTGTATACTATCTTCAAGCAAGGATGGGGTAAGCCAAATGAAAGGAAAGGACAAGATGACGAAGGAATTTAGCGTCGTCATAGAGCGCGACTCGGAAGGCTACTATGTGGCGTCTGTGCCAGAGCTTGCGGGATGCCACACGCAAGCCAGGTCGCTCGACACGCTGATGAAGCGGATCCGAGAAGCGATCGAGTTGTGCCTTGAAGTTCAAGGCGATGAAATTGGAGAGCGCGAGTTCGTCGGCGTTCAACGTATCCTGGTGGGAGCATGACCAAACTTCCGCGCATCACAGGCCAACGCCTGATCACTGCGCTTCGCAAAGCTGGCTTTGATGTGATCCGTGTCAGAGGCAGTCATCACTTTTTGAACCACCCCGATGGGCGGCATACGGTTGTGCCAGTTCATCGGGGCGAAACCATCGGCCCAGGGTTGATGTCCAAGATTCTCCAAGATTGTGAGATGACCCAAGGGGAATTTGCCGAGTTGCTATAGGAAGTTGCATGACCAAACAGGTTGACCGGTTGACGGCACAGACTGCAGAGGCAGCCTAGTTTGCTTGGAAGACTTTAGCAAACTATCGTTGCGCTGGTTTGAGCGGCTTCTGGCAGGTTGACATCTGTTCTTGTGCTTTCAACATTGTCCAATGAGGAGTCACGGGTTTGGATACACAGATTCAACAACAACTACGCGAGTGGCGTAGTGAGTGCCTTAGAGCGGTTTCCTATCGAGTGTACGGGGTGACCACTGTGGTGGTGGCGGATTCGATGATGAAAGGCCTTGATTATGTAGCCTGTGAAATACGCCGTTATGTTCACTCGCACGAAGCGACCCGTACATGCAACTGGA
>CAYGWJ010000404.1:0-17697 GCA_964353405.1 uncultured Anaerolineae bacterium | reverse complement strand
TGTGTCGCAAACATTTCTTTGGGCTTGAACATCAACACCAGCGCTCCTTGATCGGAGCCGGGGCTGTGCGTCGTGTAAGCGCGCACCACCGTGCTCTCGTTCTTCTTGAGCACGAGCGGCGGCTGATGGGGGAACTGGATCCTGGCTTCGCCTTCCAACACCAGGTACATTTCGTCTTGCGTGTGACGGTGAAAGATATAGTCGCCCCGGAAGCGCACGAGGTAAACGGCGTGATCGTTGACCTGGCCTACTTCCAGGTGCAGGTAGGGTTCGGTCAATACTGCGGCGAGTTCGTCGAGAGAAATTCCGTTGGACATTGAATGCTCCTCTGATGCTTGTGTCACGGTTCACGCATCACGTATCACGTATCACGCATCACGTATCACGCATCACGCATCACGTATCAGAGAGGAATGTTGCCGTGCTTTTTCGGCGGGTTGGCGTCCCGTTTGTTTTGCAGCATCCGCAGCGCCTCGATCAGGCGCGGGCGCGTTTCGTGCGGCTCGATCACGTCGTCGAGGTAGCCGCGTGCCGCAGCCACATAGGGATTGGCGAACTTGGCCCGGTACATCTCGATCAACTCGGCCCGGCGGGCGTTCGGGTCGGCCGCTTCGGCAATTTCCTTGCGGAAGATGATGTTGACTGCGCCGTCCGGCCCCATCACGGCAATCTCGGCAGTGGGCCAGGCCACGTTATAGTCGCCACGGATATGCTTGCTGCTCATCACGTCGTACGCGCCGCCATAAGCCTTGCGGGTGATGACGGTCAGCTTGGGCACCGTCGCTTCACAGAACGCGTACAGCAATTTGGCTCCGTGCAGGATGATGCCGCCGTGCTCCTGTTCTACGCCGGGCAAAAAGCCGGGCACGTCTTCGAACGTGACGAGCGGGATGTTGAAGCAATCGCAAAAGCGCACAAAGCGAGCGCCCTTGCGGGACGAGTTGATGTCGAGCACGCCCGCCAGCACGGCGGGTTGGTTCGCCACGATGCCCACGGTGTGCCCATCCAGCCGCGCCAGGCCCACGACGATGTTGGGGGCATAGTGTTCGTGAATCTCAAAGAACTCGCCGTTGTCCACCACCATGTGGATGGCATCTTTGATGTCATACGGCTTGTTCGGCTCGTCGGGGACGAGGGTATCGAGCCGCTCGTCCGTGCGCTGAGGGTCGTCGCTGTCTTGGGCCACACGCGGCGGATCTTCCATGTTGTTCGAGGGCAGATAGCTCACAAGCTGGCGGATCGAGTCGAGCGCATCGTGCTCGTCTTGTGCCAACACGTGGCAGACGCCGCTCCGGGTAGAGTGCGTCAGGCCGCCCCCCAGTTCTTCGAACGAGACTTCCTCGCGCGTCACGGATTTGACCACGTCCGGGCCGGTGATGAACATATGGCTGGTGTTTTTGACCATGAAGATAAAATCGGTCAGCGCCGGCGAATAGACCGCGCCGCCCGCGCAGGGCCCCATGACGGCGCTGATTTGCGGAATCACGCCCGAGGCGAGCGTGTTGCGCAAGAAAATGTCGGCATAAGCGCCGAGCGAGACCACGCCTTCCTGGATGCGCGCGCCGCCCGAGTCGTTGAGGCCAATGACGGGCGCGCCATTCTTCATCGCCAGGTCCATGATCTTGCAGACCTTTTCCGCGTGGACTTCTCCCAGGCTGCCGCCGAACACAGTAAAGTCCTGCGAGAACACATACATCAGCCGCCCATCTATCGTCCCCCAGCCGGTCACCACGCTATCCGCCAGGAACTTTTTTTCGGCCATGCCAAAGTCGGTAGTGCGATGCTCGACGAACATGTCCAGTTCGTGGAACGAGCCTCGGTCGAGCAGTGTCTCGACCCGCTCGCGCGCCGTCAGCTTGCCTTTGGCGTGCTGCGCGTCAATGCGATCCTGGCCGCCGGCTTGCTGTGCCTGCTCGCGCAAGTGGTGCAAGTGTTCGATCTTGGGAAAAGTGGTCATCTGAACTCCTATCTTGGATTTGTGCTAAGGCTGACACGCCCCGAAGAGAAAGTCTCTATGTGATCGTGACCAACGTCTGATTCTGTTCCACGTTCTGGCGGCTGGTCACGCGCACGGCGGACACACTTCCGTCGCGGGGAGCTTTGATCTCGTTTTCCATTTTCATGGACTCCAGGATGATCAGCACGTCGCCTTTTTTGACGAATTGTCCTTCGTTCACGGGAATAGCGACGATGAGGCCTGGCATGGGCGCCTTGATATGAATCTCGCCGCTCGCCGGGGTGAACCCGCGCGATGCCTGCGCCAGCCTTCGCGCGTGCTCGTCTTCAACTTGCACGTTGAACAGGTGCCCCGACAGGAGCACCCGGTAATCACCGCTCTCTTCGTCCACCAGGACTTCGTACGAGTCGTTGTTGAGCAGCAGCGAGTATGCCGTGGCGCGGTCAATAGAGATCAGGTTGAGGGGAACAACCTCACCGTCCACCGTGACTTCTTGCTCGCGGTTCACGTCAATGATGAACGTCCTGTCGCCAACCGTGGTTGAATATTTCACCGCGCCCCCTTTTTTACTGACCCTGACCACTCTCCACTGCCCACTAGGATCTCATTCGCTCGGAGCGTCCAGCCAGCTTCCAGTTGCTCATATCCCGCGATGGACCGCGCACCATTTGCGCTGCCTGTTGCCCGCGCTGATGCGCCACAAGTGTGGCGGCAATGGCGGCCACCCGGGGCAGTTCTTGCGGGATGTTCTCGTCAATCGAAAAGCGCTGCTCGACAAAGGTTGTGTCGAATTGGCCGCCGTGGAAGCGGTGGCTTTCCATAATGGCCTGGTGGAAGGGAATGTTAGTCTTGATGCCGAGGATGCGGTATTCGCGCAATGCGCTGCGCATGCGCACAATCGCCTCGCCGCGCGACTCGCCCCAGACGATGAGCTTGGCCAACAGCGAATCATAGTAAGGTGTGATCTCACTGCCGGTATCCACGCCGCTGTCTACGCGCACGCCTGGCCCGGCAGGCCGCCGGAGCATTTGAACGGTGCCTGTAGACGGGATGAAATTGTTGAACGGGTCTTCGGCGTTGATGCGGCACTCGATAGCCCAGCCGTTCATTCGGATGTCGTCCTGCGTATAGTGCAGCTTGCGCCCACGCGCGATGCGGATTTGCTCTTTGACGATGTCAATGCCCGTGACCATCTCGGTGACCGGGTGCTCGACTTGCAGGCGCGTGTTCATCTCCAGAAAATAAAAGTTCAAATCCTTGTCCACCAGAAATTCAATCGTGCCAGCGTTGACATAGTTGACGGCCTGGGCTGTCCGCACGGCCACTGCACCCATGCGCCGCCGCATGTCTTCGTCCACGATGGGCGAGGGGGATTCTTCGAGCAGCTTTTGGTGACGGCGCTGGATCGAGCACTCGCGCTCGCCCAGGAACATGCAGTTGCCATGCTCGTCGGCCAGCAGTTGGATTTCCACGTGCCGCGCGCCCTCGACGACTTTTTCCAAATACACTGCGCCATCGCCGAACGCAGCTTCGGCTTCGCGCCGTGCCGAAGCCAGCGCACGCGCCAAATCCTCGGATCGCTCGACAAGCCGCATCCCTTTGCCGCCGCCGCCCGCCGTGGCTTTGACGAGCAGTGGAAAGCCCACCGTCGGCGCCACGGCCATGATCTCTTCATCACGCAATCCGCCTTCGCCTTCGGTGCCGGGGACGACGGGCACGCCGGCCTTTTGCACCGTCGTGCGCGCCACGGCCTTGTCGCCCATTGCGCCGATGGCCGAAGCGGGCGGGCCGATAAACACCAGCCTCATCTCGGCGCACACCATCGCAAACTCGGGCCGCTCGGCCAAAAAGCCATAGCCCGGATGGATCGCGTCCGCGCCAGAGCGCTTGGCAGCGTCAATGATCCGGTCAATCTTCAAGTAGCTTTCGCGCGCAGGCGCCGGGCCGATGTGATACGCCTCGTCGGCATAGCGCACGTGCAACGCATTGCGGTCGGCATCCGAATAGACGGCGACGGTCCGGATGCCCAGCTCCCGACAGGCGCGGATGATCCGGACGGCGATTTCCCCTCGATTGGCGATCAATACTTTGGTGAACATTAGACTCCCGAGAGCCTGCGGACGCTAAATAATCCCTGACCGTGCCCGGCGCACGGCGGTCACCAGGTAGCCCAAATACCCTCGCCGGTCAAGGTACTGGATGAGGTTCAACACTTTCATGGTCAAGCCATTGCCGCCGACGATTTCCAGGCTGACCAGCAGATCAATTCCGGCGTCTTTTAAATCCGATTGCACATCTGTGCAAAGGACCTCTAGGTCCTCGACGCCAAAGGCATTGACCATAGCATTCCGCAGGGCGCGTGGGTCTACGTTCGCATCCGGCGGTGTAGCCGCCGGGGTAGGCCGGGAAACAGGTGCACTGCGTTTTTCAGGTTGCGGAGGAACGACTGGGGACCCAGTGCTGTCTGCGGCTTTGGGGAAGAGCGTGCCTTCCTCGGCGCGCAGATACAAAACAGGCACCCCCCAGTCCCTCTCGTCGTCGCTGCCACGGTTCAAGATGGACAACCGTCCGTCGGTCACGGCGCCGTCAATAGATTCGCCTGCGGCCAGGGCGCGGTAAAAGCGGCGGCTAAAGGCAATGGCGTTTTGGTCCTGGATGGTGTATTGCATGCCCACAACGGCCGGGATGCCGGCGCGGGTGAGCGCCGGCACGACGCCGGTCCAGGGATTGACTTGATCCCGCTGGCCGCCTTCGCATGCGCCCAACACGGCCAACCGCACTCCCCGGCCCATCAGGTTGAGCGCCAGCTTTTTGGCCGAAAAGGGAGCCGCGCGCTTGTCGTCGTCGAGCAGGATGATAGAGCCTTCCCCTTCCAGGCTGCCAAGAGCCATGCCCGGGTCTCCGGCAAACTCGCCGTGCCCGGCAAAATGAAAAATGTGCGCCGGGCGCACGAGCGCATCTTGCAGCGTATCGGCGGTGGCATCGGAAAAGAACTCGGCGCGGATTCCATTGACTCCGGTCAAGGCCTGCTCGATGTTGCGCTGTTCCAGGTCAAGGCGCAATGAGGGATAGCCGGATTCGATTGGATTAGCCAGGAGCACAACCAGCCTGAGCGTATCTTTGCCGACAGGATCAAGCGTGCCCGGCGATTGTCCCTGCACCTCATAGCGCGCGAGCGAGACACGGCGATCCAGGACCAGGAACCCGTCCGGCCCTCTGGTGTTGGCGGGCGTATCCGGACCGGGGAGGTAGACATATTCCCAGGGTATATCCGCCAGCGCGTAGGTGTCCAGCTTTAACCGGATGCGCAGCCCTTCGTCGTCGGCCAGGCGTTCACGGCTGCGATCCAAGAGGGACCGCGCTCGTGGCGGAAAGAGCACGGCCAGGCTTTCACCCAGTTCGATCATTTCGGACAAGGTCAGCTTGCGCTGCTCCAACCGGCGCAGCCGCGAGCGCAAGCCGGGCGACAAGGCCACGGCTTCAGCGTCTGCAAGCCTTTGCTCGCCGGCCGGCGAGTGTGCCACGCGCACACTGAACCGTTCGATGGTGTCTTCTTTCTTGTAGCCAAAAGCTTCCAGGTCCAGATTGCGGTATCTCATGCGTCCCCCTCATGCGCTGGCCAAATTGCTTTCCACGACCTTGCGCACGCCGGGCACACGGCCCAGTCCTGCCAGTTTTTGCGCATCCACATAGTCCGCGCCAGCCAGGATCACGTAACCACCCAGAACGATATAGGTGGCAGCCAGGAGCAGCGTGCCCTGGGGTAGCGCGGCGGCTGGCACACCGCCCAACAGGCGCAGCCCGCGCAGCAGTTTCTCGATCAGGCCGATCTGCTGCTGATACTGGTCGTTCAACTTGTCCACGCCCTGGAAGGCTGTCACAAATTTCTCCAGGCTGGCCTGGCTGGAATCCGTCACTTGCTTGAGATGCTGCTCAGTTTTGCCGGTCTCGTAAAGCTGGTCCAACAGCTTGCCAAACTGCGCTCCACTTGCCATATCGTTCACCCAGGCCAGGACTTGCTTGGCGGCTGTCTGGGCCAACGCCGGACCCAGCAGGGCCACCAGCGAGTTGTAGGCATTGAGTGCAAACTCGCGGAAAAGATTATACAGCCGGGTGACCTTTTCAGCCTGCCCCAATGCCTGGGCGATGTTCATTCCCACGATGCCGGTTGCCTGCGCCACCTGGCCCACACCCAACACCAGCAGCCCGCCCAACGCGGCCTGTCCGGTCCTGGCGGCGCGATCGCGAATGAGTGTCAGTGCGTCTTCCACGGTTCCCGCAAGCTGAACACGGGCCGCTGGAAGGTCGGCGGGCAAACTGGGCGCGGCTCGCAGCGTCACCCTGTCAACTGCGCCAGGCTCCCTCAGCAAGAGTTGCAGGTATGGCTCGACATCCACCGGCGCCGCCGCACTCCGTTCGCGTTCGACCTGGGCGGACGGAGCTTCTTCTTCATCCTGCGCCGCCTTGAGCAGATAGGCGCTGATCTCCAGGTCGGTCATGGCCTGGGCCAGCAGTTTGATAGATGCTTCTGCCCGCACGGCCACGTCGTCGTGGGTCAGTTGGGCTGCTGTCGTCGCAGTCAGGTCGGCCGACAAGGGTACTAGTTTCTCAGCTTGCCCGGCCAGAACTGTGACCCGCGCCGACCCGCGTATGGCGAACTCTGGGGCAGGGGGCGCAGCGGCTGGGACAAACAGGCCGCGCACTCCCTCAGCATAAGCCTGGGCGGTTCGTAGATAGGAATCCGACGTGTTCATGGTATGCCTCCTGGCTGGTTTGCCTTCTGATACCGGGCGAGCGACCCGGCTGTCTTTTCATCTCGCCCTTGATTATATCACGGCTCGACCGTGATCAAATCCTTCAACGCCTCGAACGTCACATCGCCGATGCCGCTCACGTTCTTGAGGTCTTCTATCTTTTTGAACGGCCCGTTCTTGGTTCGATAATCAATGATGTGCTGAGCGGTGCTGGGGCCGATCTTGGGCAGTGTGTCCAATTCGGCCAGCGTGGCCGTGTTGATGTTGACCTTGTGATCGCCCGGCGTCGCCGCGCCACCCGGCCCAGGTGTAGCCTGTCCTGGTGCTGCCTCGCCCTTGCGCGGCACATGGATCTGCTGCTGGTCGCGGACCTCTTGCGCCAGGTTGATCTTTTCAAGGTCGGCCTCCGCTGTTGAGCCCCCGGCAGCTTTGAGCGCGTCGTTCACTAAACTCTTGGGCGGGAGCGTGTACACGCCTGGCGTTGCCACTGCGCCACTCACGTACACGCGAACTGGCGCAGGTGTGGGCGGCAATGTCGGCGCCATCGTCGGCGGCGGCACGACGACGATTGGTGCAGTTTGTTGGCAGGCTGCCAGCGTCACGCACAGGATCAGGAGCAGGTTTCGCCAGTGCTTCATCGTCTTGCTCCCTCGACTTTTGATTGCTGATTGCTGATTTTGGATTGGCTTGCTCCCCAATCCGAAATCAGCAATCTAAAATCAAAAATCTGCAATCTACAATGGAATGTTGCCGTGCTTCTTGTGCGGATTCGTGTCCCGCTTGTTTTGCAGCATTTCGAGCGCGTTGATGAGGCGTGGCCGTGTCTCGCGCGGCTCTATCACGTCGTCCAGGTAACCCCGTGAGGCGGCGATGTACGGGCTGGCGAATTGCTCGCGGTACATGGCGAAGAGTTCCGCGCGGCGGGCGCTCGGGTCGGCGGCTTTATCAATCTCTTTGCGGAAGATGATGTTGACCGCGCCCTCTGGCCCCATCACGGCGATTTCCGCTGAAGGCCATGCCAGGTTCACGTCGCCCCGGATGTGCTTGCTGCTCATCACGCAGTACGCGCCGCCATACGACTTGCGTGTGATGACGGTGAGCTTGGGCACGGTCGCTTCGCAGTAGGCATACAGCAGCTTGGCCCCGTGGCGGATGATGCCGCCATGCTCCTGTCCAACGCCTGGCAAAAAACCCGGCACATCCTCAAACGTGACAATCGGAATGTTGAAGCAATCACAAAAGCGGATGAACCGCGCGCCTTTGATGGAGGCGTTAATGTCCAGCACGCCCGCTAACACGGTCGGTTGATTGGCCACGAGGCCCACCGACCGTCCGCCCAGCCGCGCAAAACCGACGACGACGTTGGGCGCAAAGTGCTCGTGAATCTCAAACAGGTCGCCGTTGTCCACCACCATGCGGATGACGTCTTTGATGTCGTAGGGCTTGATGGAATTTTCTGGCACGATGCTATCCAGCCGCTCGTCCATCCGCAGCGGGTCATCGTTGCCCCGGATGCGCGGCGGGTCGTCCAGGTTGTTCTGTGGAAGGAAACTCTGCAGTCGCCGGATGAGATAGAGGCAATCGGCCTCCGTCTCGGCGGCCACATGGCTCACGGCGCTGATCGTATTGTGCGTCATCGCGCCGCCGAGCGTCTCAAAGCTCACCTCTTCGTGCGTCACGGACTTGACCACGTCCGGCCCGGTCACGAACATGTACGACGAATTCTTGACCATGAAGATGAAATCGGTGAGCGCAGGGCTGTAGACCGCGCCGCCTGCGCACGGGCCCATGATGGCGCTGATTTGCGGAATCACGCCCGAAGCGAGCGTGTTGCGCAAAAAAAATGTCGGCATACCCGCCCAGTGACACGACGCCTTCCTGGATGCGTGCGCCACCCGAATCGTTCAGGCCGATGACGGGCGCGCCGTTCTTCATCGCCATGTCCATGATCTTGCAAATCCTGGCGGCGTGAACTTCGCCCAGGCTGCCGCCAAAGACAGTAAAGTCTTGTGAGTAGACGTACACCAGTCGTCCTTCAATGGTGCCCCAGCCCGTCACGACGCTATCGCCCAGGAACTTTTTCGATTCCATCCCCAGGCCCACGGTGCGATGTTCGACGAACGAATCAACTTCCCGGAAGCTGCTCTTGTCCAGCAACAAATCAATTCGTTCGCGCGCGGTCAGCCTGTTCTTGGCGTGCTGCGCGTCAATCCGCTCCTGCCCGCCGCCAAGCTTGGCCTGCTCTCGCAGTTCCCGCAATCTCTCGACTTGCGCCGCGATACTCATGTTGCCTCTCTGGTTTTCGAATAAAGCCGCTTGATGCCGGGTAAGAATAGCCAGCTCCACACCACCATGATCCAGGCCAGACTCAGTCCGGCCTCGAACGGCCAGACTTGCCGCGAGTAGACCGAAGCGTCAAAGACAAAATGGTTGATCCAGATGTGAAGCTGGTAAATGAGGATCGCGCCAAGCATCGCCTTGCGCGCCCACAGCCACACTCGCCAAAGGCCGAACGCGATCACGACGAACGCAACACCCCAGAACAATCCACCGAGGCCAAAATACGGCAGCGGCACTGCCAGTGGCAGCGTGCGCTCGAAGGATGAACCGTTCAGCGCCAGCCACGCGCGCGCCAGGTTCACCAGGCCTAAATATAACACCGCCAGGGCAAACAAGGTTACGCTGCGAGGGCGCTTGCGCCGTGGCGGTGTTGTGAGAATCGGATTCGTCACGGTCTAGAGACCGCCTTCAGGCGGTGTCAGCACAACCTTGCCGAATTGTTCGCCTCGTTCCAGCAGCTCGTGTGCGGCGCGGCCTTCCGAAAGCGGCATCACGCGGTCAATGACGGCCTTGAATTTGCCGTCAAAGATCAGGCTCATCACGTCGCGGAAATCCTGGTGACTGCCCATCGTGCTGCCGATGATGCTGATCTGCTTGCGGAACAGGAGCCGCACATCCATCTCGACCAGTGGCCCGCCCGTGCCGCCGACGTTTACCAATCGCCCGCCGCGCGCGAGCGCGCGAATGCTCTGCGTCCAGGTGGCGTTGCCCACGTTGTCCACGACCACGTCCACGCCGCGCTTGCCCGTCGCTAAGAACACGGCTTTCGACCAGTCCTCAGTTTTGTAGTTGATGACGTGATCCGCGCCAAGCTGTTTTGCTTTGTCCATCTTGTCCGGCGTCGAAGTGATGGCATAGACCGTCGCGCCGAGATACTTGCAGAGCTGGATCGCCGCGCTGTTCACACCGCCGCCCGCGCCGACGATGGCGACGGTCTCGCCTGCCTTGACTTGCGCGCGCTTGACCAGCATCCGCCATGCGGTGAGGAACACAAGCGACGGAGCGGCCGCTTCGGGAAAGCCGAGGCGGTTGGGAATGGGCAGCAAATTGACAGCCGGGACGACCACGTATTCTGCGCAGCCGCCCCAGGCCTCTTCGCCCAGGATGTGATAGTTCGGGCTGAGGCTGTCCTCGCCGCGCCGCGTCCATTCGTCCTCGCCCGTCACTACGCCGGGATCAACGACGACGCGCGTGCCGATAGCTGGCCCGGCCGTGCCCTCGCCATAGCCCGCGACAATGCCGGATACGTCCGCGCCGCCGATGTGCGGCTTGGGCAGTTTCTCAAACGCCGGCCCGCCGCGCCTCACCCACAAGTCAAGATGATTGAGCGCGACGGCTTGGACTTGCACGAGCGCCTCGCCCGGCCCCGGCTTGCGATCCGGCACGTCGCCGTATTGCATCACTTCCGGGCCGCCGTGCTCGTTAAAAAAGAGAGCCTTCATAAAAGTGTGCTCCTTGTGTCAGCCGCCTGTGGTAAAAGCCCGCAGCGCGATCAGGAACTCTAACACCGAGACGATGGCGCACACCAGTGTCTCTTGATGTTTGGCGTGGCCTTCTTTGAGAAACTGGTTGTAGCCAAATTGAATGATCGGAATCCAGAGAACGGCCACCACGCCATAGATGATGTGCACCCAGCCGCGCGCGGGCGATGCGCCATTCAACGCCATGAACGCGCCGAGCGTGCCTTGCCCCAATGCGAGCAGGTTGCCGACGACAATGACGCCCCAGTAGTCAGCGCTGACCGGTTTTTTGCGCAAGAACTCGGCCAGCCCATACACGCCAGCCGCCAGCGTGAACAGGATCATCGCCCTGGCAATAAAGCCATGTGCCACTACAGTTGACACGGGTAACCTCTCCGGACCCTCAGGATTTTCCCTGGCTGGCTGCCTGGGCAGGCAAAACCCTGCGGGTCCTCAACTGCCGTACACTTGCGCCAACGCTTCGCGCCAGACCGATTCGGGTGCAAGCTGCACGGCGCGCAACAGACCTTCATTCGTCAACAGCAGCGCCATCAATCGCTCGCGCCAGACGTGGTCATTCGACCCTTCGATCAAATAGCCGTCTACCAGCTCCAGCTTTTCGGGCGCGAGGTAAATGTAATGGTCAAGGGTGATGGGCGCCGGTTCCAAATCCGGCGTCGGCGGGCAGACTTTATCTTCGCTCATAGTTTTTGTGTTGAAATCCTCCGAAAGCGTGATTATTTGAGCCCCAGCACGTTCCGGGCAATGACGAGCCGCTGGATCTCGCTCGTCCCTTCGTAAATCTCGGTGATCTTGGCATCGCGAAAGTAGCGCTCGATGGGCAGCTCTTTACTGTAGCCCATGCCGCCGTGAATCTGCACGGCTTTTTCCGTCACCCACATCGCTGTCTCGCTGGCAAACAATTTCGCCATCGAAGCTTCCAGCGTGTAGCGGACGCTCGGGTCGTGCTTGGCTTCCATCTTTTTGAGCGCGGCGTTGTAGGTGAGCATTCGGGCCGCTTCGATGCGCGTCTTCATGTCTGCAATCATCCACTGCAAGCCCTGAAACTGGCCGATCTTTTGGCCGAACGCCTCGCGCTCGTTGGCATACTTGACCGCAGCCTCGAACGCAGCCTCGGCCACGCCAATGGCCTGCGACGCAATGCCGATACGCCCGGCGTCCAACACCGTCATCGCAATCTTAAAGCCTTCGCCTTCTTCGCCCAGGCGATTTTCGACCGGGCATTCATAGTCTTGATAGATGATCTCGCTGGTGGCCGAGGCGCGAATGCCGAGCTTGGGCTCTTTCTTGCCTCGGATGAGGCCGGGCTGATGGGCGTCAATGATGAACGCGGTGACGCCGCGATGCTTCTTGGCCGGGTCCGTCATGGTAAAGAGGACCATAATGTCAGCCACCGGGCCAGAGGTGACCCACGATTTAACGCCGTTGATCACGTAATGGTCGCCCCTGCGCACCGCGCGCGATTTCATGGTCCCCGCGTCCGAGCCGGACGTGGGCTCGGTGAGGCTGTACGCGCCGATCTTGTGGCCGGCGGCGACCGGCGTGAGGAATTTTTGCTTTTGTTCTTCGGTGCCGAATTTGAGCAGGCCGTGCGCGTAGAGCGAGTTATGCACCGACACGATGGTCGAGTGCGACACATCGGCCTTGGCAATTTCGATCATGGCCAGAACGTAGCTGATGGTGTCGAGGCCCTGACCGCCGTACTCTTCTGGCACCTCGATGCCCATGAACCCCTGCGCACTCATCTTTTTGACGGTCTCGTAGGGAAACTCGCCGGTCTCGTCAAAGTGGGCGGCTACAGGCGCGATTTCCTTTTGGGCAAACTCGCGCGCCATATCGCGGATCATCTTGTGCTCTTCGGTCAGTTGGAGATCCATGTGTGGCTCCTTTACTTGGTGTAGGTGTAGAATCCGCGACCCGCCTTGCGACCATGCAGCCCCGCCTGCACCATGCGGCGCAGGAGCGGCGGAGCGGCATAGCGGGCGTCCTTGAATTCTGCGAACATCGCATCGGCGATAAAGAGGAGTGTGTCCAGCCCGACAAAGTCCAGCAGTGTAAAGGGCCCCATCGGGTGATTGAAGCCGAGCTTTATCGTCGTGTCAATTTCCTCTTGGGTCGCCAGCCCTGCATCGAGCCAGCGAATCGCGTCGAGGGCGAAAGGCACAAAGAGCAAGTTGGCAATAAAGCCAGGACGATCCTTGGCGACGACGACTGTTTTGCCAAGCTTGTCGCCAAGGGCACGGCCAATCTCCACGGTCTCGTCGCTCGTCAACAGCGCGCGGACGATTTCCAGGAGCGGCATGACAGGCACGGGATTGAAAAAGTGCAGGCCCAACACTTTATCCGGTCGCTCGGTGGCGCCGGCCATCTCGGTGATGCACAGCGAGGACGTATTGCTCGCCAGGATCACGTCCGGTCGGCAGATGCTGTCCAGTTCGGTAAAGACGGTTTTCTTGAGCTGCATATTTTCGACGGCAGCTTCGATGACGAGGTCGCAGTTTTTGAAATCGGCCAGACTGAGTGTGCCTTTGATGCGCGCGTTGGCCGCGTCCATATCGGCCTGAGCGAGCTTGCCCTTTTCCACGGCTTTGCTCATCGAGCCTTGAACGCGCTTGAGGCCTTTTTGCAAAAGCTCGTCGCTGACCTCGCGCACGACGACGTTGTATCCGGCCCGAGTGCACAACTCGACGATGCCGGCGCCCATCAGCCCGCAACCGACGACGCCGATGGTTTTGATCGCATTGATGTCCATGTCTACGCCTCCTTGTTAGTCAATCTCGATGGCCATGGCGACCGCTTCACCGCCGCCGAGGCAGAGTGTCGCAATCCCGCGCTTCAACCCTCGATCTTTGAGCGCGTAGATCAGCGTCGTCAGCACGCGCGCGCCGGAGCAGCCGATGGGATGTCCCAGTGCCACTGCGCCGCCGTTGACGTTGACCTTGTTCCAATCCCAGCCGAGTTTGGCCATGTCCTTGCCGTCGGCCAGCACCTGGGCCGCGAATGCCTCGTTGACTTCGAACAAGTCTACGTCGCTCATCTTCCAGCCGATCTTGTCCAGCAACTTGGGCACGGCGCGCGCGGGCGCGATGAACAGCCACCGGGGTTCGACGGCGGCCTGAGCATAGCCGACGATGCGTGCGAGCGGCGCTCGGCCGAGATGTTCGGCCTTCTCGCGGCTCATTACCACGACCGCCGCCGCTCCATCGTTCAGACCGGGCGCGTTGCCGGCTGTCACTCGACCGCCGTCTTTAAAGGCTGGCTTGAGCCTGGCAAGAACCTCCAGCGAGGTGTCGCGGCGTGGGCCTTCGTCCGTATCCACCACGGTGACTTTTTTGCCGGCAGCCACTTCTACCGGCACGATCTCGGCCTTGAACCTGCCAGCGTCAATCGCGGCGACGGCTTTTTGGTGGCTCTCGAATGAAAAGCGGTCCATCTCCTCGCGCGTGACGTTGTACTGCTCGGCGATGAATTCGGCAGCCAGGCCCATCACCTGGTTTTCAATCGAACAGAACAGCCCGTCGTGGTAAGCGCTATCCACGAGCGTGTTGTTACCGTAGCGGTAGCCTGTGCGTGCTTGAGGCAACAGGAACGGCGCATTGCTCATGCTCTCCATGCCGCCGGCCAGGATGATGTCGGCGTCGCCGGCTTTGATCGCCTGCGCGCCGAGCATGGCAGCCTTGAGGCCGGAGCCGCAGACCTTGTTGATCGTCAACGCGCCGACCTCGGGCGGCACGCCGCCCTTGATGAGCGCCTGGCGTGCGGGCGCTTGACCGACGCCGGCCTGCACGACTTGTCCCATGATGACTTCGTCAATGAGCGCGGGGTCGAGTTGAACGCGGTCAATGGCAGCCTTGATGGCCAGGCCGCCCAGCGTGTGCGCAGGCAACGATGACAGCGTGCCCAGGAATCTGCCGATCGGCGTTCGGACGGCGGAAACGATAACGGGTTCGCGTCTCGAGTCCATCTATTCCTCCTGTGGTGTCTTGTAGCCGATTTCGTCGAACAGCGGCCTCAGCCGCGCATAGGTCTGGTCGAGCGTTTCGGGTATCACGCGTGTCTCGCTGACGATGGGCATAAAGTTGGTGTCAGCATTCCAACGCGGGACAATGTGAATGTGGACGTGCTCGGTAATGCCCGCCCCGGCCGCTTGCCCCAGGTTCACGCCGATGTTAAAGCCGTCAGGCTGGTACGCTTTGCGCAACACTGCCAACCCGCGATTGGTCAATTGCATCAACTCGGCCAGGGTAGGGGCATCGAGATTTTCCAGGCTGGCCATATGTGTGTTGGGGATGACCATGAGATGGCCGTTATTGTAGGGATACCGGTTGAGTGTGACGTAGGCGAACTGGCCCCGGCACAGGACGTGCTCATTTGCGTCGGATGCGGAGACTTTGGCGCAAAAGACACAGCCAGGTGCGGAATGGGATTTGTCGGCGCCGGTCAGGTATTGCATACGCCAGGGGGTCCACAGACGTTTCATAGGCTCGGCTCGGCGGAAGCTTGAGGAGACTCCGCGCCGGACATTGTACTCCAAATCAACCGGACGGGCAACCAATTCAGGGCTCAGTTTTTGCCAGGTGGCGTGGGCGAATCCCCATCAAGGTCCAAGCCTTGAATCAGGTCGAGGAACGCATCCGGCACAGCCCCGCCCTTGCCTTTGCTTTTGCTGGTGCGCCGCTTGGGTTTGGGCTGCTCGTCGGCTGCCTCGCGCAGCAGGCTGATGAGCCGCCCTTGCCACCAGGCGTTCAACGTGACCACGCCGAATTCACCCAGCACGCGCTGCAGTTCGGCCAAGAACCGAATCATCTCGATCAGTCCGTCACGAAAGACGGCGAGCAGCGTCTCGGGATCGTCGGGCACCGGCGCGCCCATCGCTTCGATGCCCTGGCGGATCTGCTCCAGGTCTGGCTCGCTCATTTGCCACATCTCTTGCATCTGCTCCAGCAAACCGTCCACGTGGCCGAGCGGGTCGAGCAAAAAGCACAATGGGATGCTGACCACGTCCATCATCTCGAACGGCGAGTAGGCGTGGCACAATTCGAGGATGGCCTCGACGCTGACGCCGGCCTGATCCAGCTCAAAGGCCATCGTCATTCCGTCCTCGATCGTCATCGGCTCGGTCTGCGAGTAGCCCGAATGATCGGTGAGCCGAAAGATCCGCTGGAACTGTTCCCCCCAGGCCTGCAGATCGGCCAGCGGGATGACATCGTCGGCCCATTCCTGATCGAGCAGCGAATACCAGATGTCCCAGCCGTTCGTCGAGTTGTCCATGTCAGACTCCTTGTGTAGATGAGTAGATTATACCCGCAGTGGATTCCTCCGCAAGTCAGGGAGTCAAGGTCGGAGGTTGGAGGAAAACAAAACCCCCGGCCTTGGAAAAGCCGGAGGTTTGATAGGTTGCACGGAGCTGCCCCTCCATGCTCTGCGCTTGACGCTTCACAGTCTAGTACAGGAACATCGGCTTGCCTTCGACGTGGCGCACCTTGGGACGATATTGGTCCACGTCGTACAGTTCGTCCACGTCCACGCGCTTGACGCCCTGCATGATGGTCGTGATCGGGACGCTCGTGTACGTGCCGTTGCGCAGCGCCACCATCCGGTTGCTCGCGCCGCGCTTGACCAATTTGATGGCCGTGTTGGCATAGTTCACCGCCACCATCAGGTCGAGACTATCGGGCGCGCCGGAGCGCATCAGGTACGAAACCTGCTGGTACAGGATATCTTCGCCGGTGATCTTTTTGAGCGCGTCGCCCGTGATGAGGCCGATGCCGCCGAGCTTTTTGTGGCCGTAAGAGTCGGCCTGGCCGTACTCGACGATCTTGCCGCCCACCATCTGCGCGCCTTCGCTCATGGTGATCATGGCATAGTTGCTGGGATTGTTTTTCTTATCTTGCATGACCAGCTCGGCCAGTTTCTCTGGATCAAAGTGGACTTCGCTGATGATGGCGCGGTCCACGCCGGAAAGGTACGAAGCCAGCAGCGACGTTTCGCCGCAGTTGCGCCCGAATAGCTCGACGATGGCGATGCGCTCGTGTGAACCGGACGACGTGCGGAGCTGGTGAATGAACTCTACACTGCGCGTGACGGCCGTCGAAAAACCGATGCAGTAATCGGTGCCGAACACGTCATTGTCCATCGTCTTGGGAATGGCGACGATGTGGACGCCCTCGCGGTACATTCGCTCGGCGTAAGACAACGTGTCGTCGCCGCCGATGGGGATGAGCACGTCAATCCCCAGCTTTTCCAGAACGCGCAAGACGTGCGGCGTAAAGTCGAACGGCCCCTTGTCGCCTTCGCCGCCGTCCGCCGTACCCATTAAGGGTACCCTGGGGGTCGGTACGTGCAAAAAGCTTGGCACATCGTGCGGGCGCATTTTGCCCGGATTGGTGCGGCTGGTGTGCAGGAACGTGCCGCCGGTGCGGTCAATCTTGCGCGTGTTTTGCTTGTCAAGCTTGATGAGGCACTTGTCGAAAGTGCTGAGGTCGTCGGGGTCGTATTCGAGCAGCCCGGCCCAGCCGCGTCGGATGCCGACCACTTCCATGCCCTCGTCAATTGCGCTGTAGACAACGGTTTTGATGCACGGGTTGAGGCCCGGCACGTCACCGCCGCCAGTCAAAATACCGATCCGCATATTGCCCTATCCCTCCGTGATGGCGGCAACCCGGCCGCCAGTGATTTCGATCAGTTTTGCACAGTCTATGGGAAACACGGCGTTGTGAGCGCCGGCTGCCGCCCAGACCATTTCAAAGCGCTTTAGCGATTCGTCCACCAGGGTGAGCAACGGGCTGTTGTGGCCCACGGGCGGGACGCCGCCGACCTCGTAGCCCGTCACGCGCAAAACGGTTTCGGCATCGGCAAGTTTAACTCTTTTATTGCTCACGTCAAATTGCGCGGCGAGCTTTTTGTGGTCGGCCATCCGGTCCCCGGCCACCAGCACCAGTATGGGCTGGCCGTCAACAAGAAACAGCAGCGACTTGACGATGGCGCCCAGGTTGCACCCGGCGGCGGCCGCCGCTTCGGGCGCGGTGGCCGTGCTGTCGGCGAATTCTACCACTTTAATGCCCAAACCCCTAGCGTCAAGCGCAGCCTGAAGCCGCTCCGATGGTTTCATCGTCTCCATGCTCATAATTCTACCACGAAACTGTCTCGCCTGTGAAAGTCGGCT
>CAYGWJ010000403.1:0-2909 GCA_964353405.1 uncultured Anaerolineae bacterium | reverse complement strand
CGCGCGGGAAGGCAAGAACCTGGCTTGCCTCGCGCGCCATTGCGCCGGTCGAGCGCGGCTGGCCGGTGATCAGGCCCAATTCGCCAAAGCCCTCGCCCGCGCGCATTTCGTTGATCACCAGCTCGCGCCCGTCAGGGCTATTGAGCAGAATGGCAACACAGCCCGAGCGCACCACGTAAAAGGCTTCGGCCGGGTCCGACTGGCTAAAGAGCAGCTTGCCTTTCGGCACCCGGCAGAGCTGTCCGGCGCGCGCCAGCGCCTGGAGCGCCCCGTCGTCCAGGCCGGCAAACAGCGGCACGCCACGCAAAAACGAGAGCACATCCGGCGGCGGCCCATGGGGTTCCTTCATATCGTCATTCCACCTGGACGGCGACGAGCAGGACATCGTCGTGCGGAGCCGTCCCGCCGCAATGTGCGCGCACGGCGTCGTACACCGCCTTGCAGGTGTCCTGGGCTGGCATCCGGCCACCGGCGCGCAGAACACCGCACAGGCCCTCCAGGCCAAATTGCTGCCTATCCCGATCCATCGCTTCGTTCACGCCGTCGGTGTACATCATGAGCAGATGGCCCGGCGCCAGAATCACGCTCTGCTCGTCCAGAACAAGATCAGGGAACAGCCCCAGCATCTGCCCGCGGCTGTGCTTGAGCTCGACCGCCTCTCGCCGGGCATCCAACAACAGAGGCAGTTCGTGGCCCGCGCGGGCGTAACCAAACTCGCGCGTAGCACAGTTCAAAATGCCGTACAGCACCGTGACAAACATGCCCGAATCATTCATGCCGAGCAGGTGGCGGTTGACGTTGCGCAACGCCTCGCCCGGCGAGCCGGCGCGGCCTGCTTCGGCGCGCAGCAGGCTATAGGTCAGCCCCATAAAGAGGGCAGCCGGCACGCCGTGGCCGCTCACGTCGCCGACGACAATGCCCAGCCGGTCGCCGCCGAGGGGAATGAAATCATAAAAATCGCCGCCCACGCTGCGCATAGGCTCGATCAGCATGCCCAGACTAAAGCCCGGCAGGCGTGGCCGCGCGCGCGGCAAGATGCTGCGCTGGATCGTGCGCGCCACATCCAGCTCGGCTTCCAACCTTTCCTTCTCGACCAGTTGCGCCTGCGCGGCCTTGAGCTCGTCGTAAGCCTGCCTCAGTTGCCGGTTTTTCTCCAGCATGTCGCGAATGACGAGATTCTCTGATTCGTCCAGGCGCTGCGTCAGGGTCCGCAGCATTCCATAGGCCAGGGGCGGATGGCGATGCAGCAGCGCGTCGAACTCGGCGCGCGTCATCTCCAATACCTGCAGGGGACTGCGCGCCCGCACGCTGGCCGTGTGGCGGCTGTCCTGGCCGAACAGGCTCATTTCGCCGAGGAGCGAGCCTGAGCCGAGAATGCCGAGCAGCCGTTCGGCGTCTGTGCCCAGCGCTTTGATGATCTCCACCTGGCCCTCGAGCAGAATATAAAAGTGGTCATCCACTCCTCCTTCCCGCAGCAACAACGTCTGCTCTGGGATTGCGCGCGGGCGCAGTGACCGGGCCAGATATTCGATCTCGTCGCTCGGCAGCGAGGCGAACGGGGGGATGCTGCTAATGATAGTTGGGTCCATAAGTCACATTAACCTTTCACACTGTCACTTGACACACGTACCGAGAACACGTGCACTGATTGCAGCTTGCCCTTGAGTTGCACCTCGCCCTGATCCTCCACGGCAATATCGTCTTTCAATTCCAGCCGCGTGGCCTCGTCAATCAGAATCGGCTGGCCGACGACCTTGGTGTGCGACTCGAGCCGCGCGGCGAGATTGACCGTGTCGCCCACACAGGTATACGTCGCGCGTCTCTGTGTGCCCGTGTAACCCGCAATGACCTCTCCCGAGGCGACGCCGATGCCAATGCGAATGGGAACGCGCTTGAGCGCTGCCCGTTCAACATTGTATTGCTCGATGAGCTCGATCATTTGCACGGCGGCGCACACCGCGCGCTCGCAGTGATCGGCGCACGGCAGCGGCGCGCCGAAAACTGCCATCAAGCCATCCCCGACGATTTGGTTGACGACGCCACGCTCACCGCCGATCGCATCCATCATCAAAGCGTAATAGTCACTCAACAACTCGATCGTGTCCGAGGGCGATTGTGACTCGACGAGGGTCGTAAACGAGCGAATATCCGAGAACATCACGGTCGCCTGGACGAGCTTGCCGCCGAGCGAGAAACCGGAGGTGAGCAAATCTTCGGCGACCTGGTCCGTCGCAAATTTGCGGATCAGCTCGTGTTGTTGATCGCGCAGCCGCTTTTTCTCCAGGCTCGCGCCGATGCGTGCCTTGAGCAGCACCGGATTGATCGGCTTGGGCAGATAATCTTCCGCCCCCATCTCGATGCATTTGACAACGCTTTCCAGCTCATCCACCGCCGAGACCATGACGACCGGAACGTTCTTGAGATGCGGGTCTGCCATCAACTGCTCCAGCACCTGGTAGCCGTTCATCTCCGGCATCAGCACGTCGAGCAGCACCAGGTCGAAGGATTGGGCGCGCAGCAGCTCGAGCGCCTGCCGCCCGTTTTCCGCGAATGCGAGCTTGTGCCCGTCCTTCTCCAACCCACGCGCCAGCAACAGGCGATTCATCTTGTTGTCATCTACGATGAGAATGTGTCCTGGTTCGGCCGCCATCTTTTAACTCCTCGCGTGACAAGTGGCAAGGACAGCGTGTCACCAACCGCCTTCTCTGTCACTTGCCACGCTTTTGCTCGAGCGCGTCTTTGACTTGCGCGTACTCGGCCTCGACCCGCGCCAGCTTGTCTGCCGCGCCGTCGAGCACCCCGGCTTTGCCCATCAGCTCCAACTCTTTCGCCAGCGCAGACAGTGTCATGGCGCCCAAGCTCGCGCTGTTCGACTTGAGGCTATGCGCCGCGCGGCGAAACTCTTCCAC
>CAYGWJ010000402.1:0-3320 GCA_964353405.1 uncultured Anaerolineae bacterium | reverse complement strand
GGTTGCGGCGCGAAGCGGGCCGCGTTATGGGTAATCACCAGTATACCATTACCTTCGAGCGCGCGCTAACGAACGGGGATAACCGTAGGACAAGATGCCATCTTGTCCTACCGCGGGGTCTGCTTGTACAACGCGGGCAAGGCGTGATATAGTATATCCAGCTACGGAGATGACAGCCCCACGTCACAGGAGCGAGAATTGGCTGTGCCGATCCTGACGACCAAGCTCTATATTCCAGCGGTCCGGCCCGAGCTGGTGCAGCGCCCCCGCCTGATTGAAAGCTTGAACGCTGGCCTGCGCGCCGCGTGCAGGCTCATCCTCATCTCCGCGCCGCCCGGCTTTGGCAAGACCACGCTGCTGAGCGCATGGATTCACCAAAGGAGTGAAGGCGGAAGGATGAAGGATGCGGCCACCCCTTCTCTTCATACTTCATACTTCATCCTTCATCCTTCATCCTTCATCCCTCATCCTTTCCGAGCCGCCTGGCTGTCGCTGGATGAAAGCGACAATGACCCGGCGCGTTTCCTGGCTTATGTGATCGCCGCGCTCCAGACGTTTGAAGCGGACATGGGCAGAGGCGTGTTGGACGCGCTGCAATCACCACAGCCACCCGCGACGGACGAGCTCCTCACCGTGTTGATCAACGAGATCGGCGCGCTCCCGGATGTCATTGCCCTGGTTCTCGACGACTATCATCTCATCACGGCCCAGCCGGTTCACGCCGCCGTCGCTTTTCTGCTCGATCACCTGCCCGGCAATCTGCGCCTGGTGATCGCCACGCGCTCCGATCCGCCTCTCCCTCTGCCGCGCCTGCGCGCCCGCGGCCAATTGACCGAACTGCGCCAAACCGATTTGCGCTTTTCCCCCGACGAAGCTGCCGAGTTTCTCAGGCAGGTCATGCAGACTGAACTTGCAGCCGATCAGGTCGCCGCACTGACTTTTCGCACCGAAGGATGGATCGCCGGATTGCAGATGGCCGCCCTTGCCCTGCAAGGGACACTTGCGCTGCAATCTCGATTGCCGCAAGTACGCTTGCCGCAAGCGCGAGTGTCAATCCAAGATCGGGAGGACGTTTCAAGCTTTGTCGCCGCATTTGCTGGAAGCCAACATTACATCCTCGATTATCTGATGGAAGAGGTCGTCCAGCGGCAACCCGAAAGCGTCCAGGCTTTCCTGTTGCAGACCTCGATTCTGGATCGCATGTGCGGCCCGCTGTGCGATGCCGTCATCAGCTCCCCTCCCCTGGAAGGGGAGGGGCCGGGGGAGAGGTCCAGCCAGGCGATACTGGAACGCTTGGATCATGCTAACCTGTTTGTCCTGCCGTTGGATGACCACCAGCACTGGTATCGCTACCATCGTCTTTTTGCCGACTTGCTTCACAAGCGCCTGCACCAGGTTCATGCCGATCTTGTGCCAACCTTGCATCGCCGGGCGAGTGAGTGGTATGAGCAAAACGGCTACCGGGCCGAAGCGATTGACCATGCCCTGTCCGCCTCCGACCTGGAACGAGCCGCACGTCTGGTCGAGCAAGTCGCTGAAGTGACATTGATGCGCAGTGAGATCATCACTCTGCAGAGTTGGGTGGAAAAGCTGCCCGACGAGCTGGTGCGTGCTCGGCCTGCTCTGTGTGTCTTTTACGCCTGGGCACTCTTGATCAGCGGCCGCCCACTCGATGTCGTCGAGTCGCGCTTGAAGAACATTGACACAAGCTCCAGCCTGATGGCAGCCAAGGTCGCTGTCCTGCGGGCCTGCATCGCCGGCTTTCAAGGCCAAATATCCGTCTGTGCGGAACTTGCCCGCCAGGCATTGGAACAACTGCCTGAGGACGAGCTGTTCATGCGCATAAACGCGGCCTGGCTATTGAGCAACACCACCGTAGCCATGGGCGATTTCAACGCCAGCAAGCAGGCTTTTGCTGAGCTGGCCCGAACGAGCCTGCAAGCGGGCCACGTCATGATTGCCGTGGGCGCTTGGTGCCATCTGGCCGAAGTGCATCTGCGGCTGGCACAACTCTGCGAAGCAAGACCCCCGTACGAAAAGGCACTCGAAATTTCCACGGATTCCCAGGGACAACGATTGCCAATTGCCGGCGAGGCATTGATTGGTTTGGGTGACCTGTGCAGAGAATGGAACGATCTCGAAGCGGCGCTGCATTACACACTGGAAGGGATCGAACTGGCACGTTTGTGGAGATGGCCCCAGGCTATCGTCGGTTACCTTACGCTGGCCCGCATCCGGCAGGCGCAGGGGAAGATAGAGGACGCGAACGATGCGATAGAGACCGCCCGGCAACTCGCCGCGCAGTATGATACGACTGACATTGACGATGTGGGCGTCGCCATGTACCGGGCGCAACTCTGGGTTGAGCAGGGCCACCTCGAGGCTGCCCTGCCATGGGCCAGGGAACGAGGACTGGACGGGGAGATTGACCCGGCAGAACTGGATCGAAAAGACGACTTTATCAGCTATCATCTGCGCAAGTATGAATACCTCGTGCTGGCGCGGTTGTGGCTCGCCCAGGCTCGCCCGGACAAAGCATTGTCAGTTCTGGAACCAGTGCTTGCGCGAATGGAACAGCAAGGGCGAACCAGGCTGGTGATCGAGACCTTGATGCTCAAGGCTTTGGCGCTTCAAGCACAGAGCCAGGTCACCCAGGCGATGGCCGCTCTGGAGCGCGCCTTGACTCTGGCCGAGCCGGGCGGCTACATCCGCTTGTTTGCCGACGAAGGCGAACCGATGCGATTGCTGATTGCTGATTTTAGATTGCAGATTGAGAGGCAAGCTGCCAGCTTGAAGACCAAGTCATCAGCCCTGGCTGCCTACGTTGATGAACTCCTTGCAGCGTTCAAGTCCGGTCTTGCGATGCCGGTGCAATCAGAAATCAAAAATCAACCATCTACAATGGTGGAGCCGCTCAGCGAGCGCGAACTAGAAGTGCTGCGGCTTCTGGCGGCCGGCTTGTCGAATCCAGAGATTGCCCAGCAACTCTATGTTGCTGTGAGCACGATTCGATCTCATGCCAAGAGCATCTATGGCAAGCTGGATGTTCACGGACGATGGGAGGCCGTGCAGCGGGCAAAAGAGTTGAGATTGCTGTAATCCAGCCAAAACCCTTCGGGTCACTTAATCCCCCCACCTCAATCCCCCAATAGGGGATGACATTTCACCCCACAAACGACTATACTCAGAGTACCGGCAAAGTTGACATCGCAACATTAGGTGTGACAAAATCTCTAGACCATGCGTTCTAAATCCAAGCTGTTTTTGCCTCTTGCCAGCCGAGATTTTGTCACACCAGCAGTTCAAATGTCGCTTTTGCT
>CAYGWJ010000401.1:0-4514 GCA_964353405.1 uncultured Anaerolineae bacterium | reverse complement strand
AAAAAGCAAACGACCGACCAGACAGGTTCCTCGTCCACTCGCTTGAGTATGCGTGAACGCTCCAAAGCAGAAAAGTCTTTTCTCGGCGCAACCGAACACCAGCCCACCGGCTCGCCCTCGGCATAAGCCAAAAGGCCGGGCACCTGGCCCCTGGCAATGAGCTGCTTGAGCGCCCTTTTGGTCCCGGCGCCTTTCTTCTGGTCGAACTCGGAGCGCTTTAGACGCCACCACATGCACCAACATCCACCGCAAGCTCCGCGTTCCCCAAAGAGTTTTTCAAGGTCGTGCCATCGCTCCGGCGTAACGGGGTGGAACTCGAATGTGGCTGATTCTGCTGGCATTCTTTACCTTCCCTAACAAGTGGCGCGTGAAACCCGACAGGTGATATGTGATGCGCCAGTGGCTCACAACTCGCGCTGCACGTGTCACGGCTTTAGCGCGTGATGGTCGTGGACGATGTGATGGCAGGCGCGGCGTTCAGCGGAAGCGGCGTGGGCATCTCGATCAGGCGATAATCGGCGCCCAAGATCACCTTGATGTCATAGTTGCCGCCGGGGCCGCTCGCCGTTTGGACGGCGGAAGCGGGAACCTGGAGCGCATCGGCCAGCGCCTGCGCGGTTGCCATCCGGCCCGTGTAGACCAGGATTTGCGTCTGAGCATAGTCGGAGCGGTTGTCATCGGTGTTGCCGTACTGTGCGACGTTAAAGCCTTGGGCCTTGAGTGCCGTCGCCGTCTGACCCGCCAGGCCAGCCGTCACCGTCCCGTTCTGCACGATGATGTTGGCAGGCGGCTCGGGGGTGAGCGCCGAGCCGGATGCACTGGCGGCTGGCGGCGACGTCAAAAGCACATCGCGCACCAGCTTGCGGATCTCGTCGCGCAGCGGAACGAGCACCTGGTCTTTGTCCGGCGTCTCGTAGGGCAGCGTCACGGTCTGGTCAATGATGCCTTGCTTGATGCGTGCGCGGTCGATTTGCGAGCCGAGTTTGGCCAACTCTAATACCTGTTGCACACTCAAGTCGGTCTGGATGGCGTCGCCCAGCGTGGCGGCAATCTCTCCGGCGCGCGGCAAAAGCTGTGGAATCATGTTCGCCTTCAGCACCTTGTCGCGGATCGCGAGCATCACTTGCTGCTGGCGGCGTGCGCGGCCAAAATCGCCCAGCGGGTCGTCGTGGCGCGAGCGAGCGTACTTGAGCGCGGTCTTGCCGTCCATGTGTTGCAGCCCGGCGTCAATGTGAAATGGGTCAAAGCCGAAGCCGTCGAACTCGGGATACTCGGGATCGTCAATCGCGCGCTCGACCTGCACGTCAATCCCGCCGATGAGGTCCACCAGCTTTTCGAATGCCGTAAAGTTGAGCCGGACATAGTAATGCACCGGGATGCCGAGGTTATACTGCACAGTTTTCTTGGCGAGCGCCGGGCCGCCGCCAGGGTAGTTGAAGGCATCACCATAAAAGTGCGCGTTGTTGATGCGGTTTTCCTCAAAGCCGGGGATGGGCACCCACAGGTCACGTGGAAGGGACAGCATCCCGGCCGACTTGGTGGCCGGGTCAATCGAAATCAGGATCATGGTGTCGGTGCGCCAGGGGCCTTGCTCGCTCTGGCGCTGGTCAATGCCCATTAACAGAATGTTGACGCGCTCTTTGCCCTGCCAGTCAGGTAGAACAACTTGCGCGGGAGCGGGCGTTGCGCCGGGGCGGCGGGTGGGATTAGGCTGGAAAGGGCCGGTCGTCTCCCAGTTGGCGACCGTCTCCCGAACGCCCGTGTAGACCTGGTAGCTGCCAAAAAGCCCGACCGCCAGAAACACAATCATCCATACGATGAGAAACACGTTCGTGCGGTCGGGACGCGCGCGCGCTGGGCTCGGTTGACGGCTTGCGCGCACTGCGGTGCGTTGCGAAGACATTCTTTGTTGTACCCTCCAAAAGATCACCCCCGCGAGGGCAGGCAAGATTATAACACAGCGAATGCCGAATGAAAAATGGCGCACGACCTGGACAAGTCGTGCGCCATTCGCTGTTTGACGTTGTTCCTAACGCGCCATTGCCGCAAAAGCCGCGCGTACCCGTCTGTGGGCGAAGCGCTGGCTGACCAGCAACCCGATGCCGGACAGCACCAGCAAGGCTCCGCTCAACAGCAATTGCCAATCCCACGCATAGACCCAGTTAAAACCGTCAAATGTGTGGGATTTGCCCACCCACACCGGCGCCGTGAGCACGGTCAGGCCCATCACAATCGCCGCTGTGCCTGTAGGCGCTGTCCACGAGCCGCTACCACTCGCCGTTCCGCCCATGCCCGATTTTTGCCAGATGCCCGGCAATCGGAGCACCAGAAGCGCCAACAGCGTGACGATGGAAACATACAGGCGCAGATCAGTGGGCATGGACTTGCCGCGCAGCGCGCGCGAGGCTGTCATCTGGACTAGCGCCAGAACCGTGCCGACGAGCACGACCAGCAGCGCGGCCACGTACGAATTCTTTTGCGCGCGAGCGAGCGTATAGGTCGTCCATGCGCCGGCGAGTCCCGCCGCGATGACGGTGACAACCAGAAGCTGATAGAGCCACTGAAATGGAATGAGCGCCTTCATGCTGTCGTACTTGTCCGGCGTGAAAGCGGCGCAAGACGTGCCGGCCCCGCCGACCACATTGACGGTGGCGGTCAAGGCCACCAAAACGATAGCGACGATACGAATGGCTTTCATGGCATTCTCCTTTATCAAAAGCAGATTCTGCCCGCCATGACTAACAACATTGAGCCAAGCATGTATACCGGAGCATACTTGAACAGTCCCAGGTTCACACGCTCAGATGGGCGCGCCAGGCTGCCGGATGCCAGACTGAGCAGACCGACGCTCAACACGGCTAACAGCCGCAGGTAGCCCCAGGCCATGCCGATCAAGACGGCGGCTATGATCATGACCGCCCCCGCCGCAAGGCTGGACAATGCAATGATCGTCCGAGTCGCCGCAACGCCATAGGTCGAGGGGAACGTTGGCACGCCCGCGTTGGCGTAATCTTTTTTGTGGCGGATACTGAACGTCATGATGTGAGTCGGAATCCAGAACAGCACCGCCAACGCCATCAGCACGCCGACGGCATCCACCTGCCCGGCGGCGAGCGCGCGGCCGGCCAGCGCGGGCGCTCCGCCCGATAGGCCGCCGATGATGATCGAGTAGGGTGTGCGCCGCTTGAGCCATAGGGTATACACGACCACATCCAGGAACAAGCCGGCAAAAACGATCAACCCATACAGCGGTGAGAGCGCCAAGGCCCAGCCGACACCAGTCATAGACAAGGCGAGTCCGAGCGACAACGCTTCACGCGGGCTGACCTGGCCGGACGGCAGCGGACGCTGGCACGTGCGCAGCATCCTGGAATCAATGTCACGGTCATATACCATGTTCAACACGGTGCTGCCGCTGATGGCCAGGAACAGGCTGCCTGCGACCGAGAACAAGGTTGTCCAGTGCATCACATGGCAACCTGCGCTCGTGTAACCGGCCAGCCCGGTGATGAGCAGCAACCCGGTCTGCAAGCTCTTGATCAACGCCCAGTACAGGCCAAGTCTGGCGGCGAGTGGATTTGCCCTGGTCGTCGAGCCGGCCGCAAAGCGCTTGACCTGCCCCGCCGACACGATGGCCGCACGAGCCGATTCGGGCAAGCGGCTGAAATGTCTGACGCTGCCCAATTGTCGCACAAGATCATGCATCGTTACTCTGCCTGATGACAGATACACATGACGAGTGACGAATGCCGCTCGTCATTCGCGATTCGAAATTCGCATCCTGTCAATTGTCTTCTTCGCCACGCCAGTGCTTGGGGCAGGGCAAGTCATCACGCCAGACCGGCACATCAATTCGTTGCCCGTCGCCCGACCAAACGCGCAGCGAGTTGACCAGCGTCGTGCAGGCGCGCCAGCGAAAGTCAAAGGTGTCGGCGTGATGCAGCCCGATGAACTCGAAAGTATAGTGACCATCGCCGCCTCGCGCATAGACCGTCATGGTGCCAATGAGGTCGCGCGGCGTTTCGGACTTGCGCCAGTTGTAGATCGAGAAATCTGCCTCGAGCTGGTGATAGGCCTGGGGCGTGGCGCGCGGCGTGGCGCGTGTTTCTCGTTCGGGCGTCATCGCGAAAGTTGAGCTCACCAGCGCCAGCGCCGGAATCAGCGCGATCAGAAGCCAATGGATTAGCCTTGACATTGTCACCTCCCAGCGGCACAACGCAAGTGTGCCCCTCGTACCGATCACTAGACCTCGATGATGCCGCGTTGAATGGCCACCTTGATCAACGCGCCCCGGTCGTGCAGGCCAAGCTTTTGCATCAAGTTGGAGCGGTGCGCCTTGACCGTCTTTATGCTGATGTTGAGCAGCTTGGCGATTTGAGAATTGGTGTGCCCTTCGGCCACCAGTTGCAGCACTTCGCGCTCGCGGGCCGTGAGTGTTTTGAACGGGTCAACCATGACCGGCGCGGCAGCCTGGCGTCCCATGTAGCCTTCGATGAGCAGCCTGGTCACGGCCG
>CAYGWJ010000400.1:0-3034 GCA_964353405.1 uncultured Anaerolineae bacterium | reverse complement strand
GCTCAAGGCGATGAACGGCAAGACGATCGAGGTCATCAGTACCGACGCCGAAGGCCGTCTCATCCTGGCCGATGCGTTGTGCTATGCCGACGGCTACAAGCCGTCCGTGGTGATTGACCTGGCGACGTTGACCGGCGCGTGTGTTGTGGCACTCGGCGAGAATGTGGCGGCGGGTATCTTTAGCAACGACGACGATCTTGCCGCCCAGGTGCGCGAAGCAGGCAACCGGGCCGGCGAAAAGCTCTGGCCGCTGCCGCTTTACGAAGAATACAAGGACAAGATCAAGAGCGAAGTGGCCGATATGAAGAACAGCGGCGGGCGCAGCGGCGGCGTTGGAACATCGGCCATCTTTTTGAAGGAATTCACGTCGTACCCGTGGGCGCATCTGGACATTGCGCCAATGGAAGCCGACGACAAGGGCGGCCCGTATCAACCCAAGGGCGCGACGGGCTTTGGCGTGCGGACGCTGGTCGAGTTCTTGCGCGCGCGGGTCTCGAGCTAGCGCGTTTTGCAGTAGAACAGCAGGCCCTCTCCTCGAACGACGGGGAGAGGGCCTTTATTCTGTCCGCTCTTTGGGGGCGCGTGGAGACTAGGAATTCAGCTTGCTGATCCGCGTGGCCCAGTTGGCGAGCGACGTCCGGGTGCCGCCGCAACTGCCAATCGCGCCGGTCAGATACTGTGATAGGACAAGTCTGCGCGATTAATTTGGAAACACCACGCGCTCCTTACCGCTCAACCGATCCTCGATGCGTGCCACGACCACGTCAAGGTGATCGCTGCGATGCACAAAGTCCAGGTTATCACTTTCAATCATCAGCACCGGGCACGCGGCAAAGTCTTTGAGCCATTCGTCATAGTATTGGTCGAGCAGCGAGAGATAATCGGCGCTGATGCCGGACTCGATGGCGCGGCCTCGCTTGCCGATGCGCTCCATCAACACCGGCACTGGCGCGCGGAGGTAGATGAGCAAATCGGGCAGCGGCAGCTCGCCCACGACCACGTCGAACAAGCGCCGGTACGAAAGATAATCGCGCTCGGTCATGTTGCCCATCTCGTACAGCGCGCGGGCAAAGATATAGGCGTCTTCGTAGATGCTGCGGTCAATGATGGCGGACTGGTGATCCTCGGCTAATGCCTTGTGCTGAGCGGCGCGGTGGCCCAGGAAGAAAACTTGGAGATGGAAACTCCACGTGCGCATGTCAGCATAAAAGTCGGCCAGGTAGGGATTGTCGGCGACGGACTCGAAGGCCGCGTGCCAGCCCATCCGCGCCGCCAGCCGTTCGGTGAGGCTGGTCTTGCCTGCGCCAATGTTCCCAGCCACGAGGACGAAACGTTTGGTCATAGCATCTCTCCGTGTTGAAGGTGAGCCGATTGTACCTCTGAGGCCAGCCGCACGCAACTTTTGAGGTATAATGGCGCCTTTAGAGCCTGTCTGAAAAGCCTGTAGTTTAGGGCCTCGTGCCCGTTCGCCCACGAGGGGCTAGGCTACTTTTCTTAGAGAACCCCCTATGGAACTTGAGTTCGCAGTCGCCAAAGTCGGCAAGTATGCCACGTCGGAATCCGGTGATACGGTCGAGATGATCGAGCGGCCCCAGGGCGGGCTGTCGTTTGTGCTGGTGGACGGCCAGCATCACGGGCGAGGCGCCAAGGAAATCTCGAACCTCGTAGCACGCAAGGCGGTCGCAGATTTGGCCGAAGGCGTGCGGGATGGGGCCGTGGCCCGCGCCGCTCATGACTATCTCTTTACCTATCGCCAGGGCAAAGTCTCGGCCACGCTCAACATCGTCTCGGTGGACCTGGTCACGCGCACCATCGTCCTGGCGCGCAACAATCAGTGCCCGACCATCGTCGTCGCGCCGTCGGGATTTCGCATCCTCGATCAGCCGTCGAACCCGGTGGGCATCTATGCGCGCACCAAGCCCAACATGACCGAGCTGCCGTTGGAAGCCGAAACGGTGATCGTCGTCTACTCGGACGGGCTGGCGTCGGCGGGCGAGTTCACCGGGCGGCCGTTGGACGTGCCCGCGTTGGTTCAGGACTTGACGGCTTATGGCCTGGCTGATGCTCAGCGCATCGCGGATGCACTCTTGGCCGCTGCGTTGGAGGCCGATGACCAGCGTCCGAACGATGATATCAGTGTGGTCGTTTTGGCCGTGACGAACGAGGTCGTCCCAGATGGCGCGCGGCGGATGACGGTGCGCGCGCCGTTGCAGGGTTAGCAGTCAGTTGGACGAGGGTGCACGTCGTCAACTGGACCTTGTCGTCGTAGGGCCATGCGCGGCCGGCAAGACGACGTTGGTGAAGGGTCTGATCGCCCGAGGGTACGCTGGCGCGCGATTGGTGGTGCAGGAACATTCCGGCGTCCATGACCTGTGGGCGCGGCGCGGTCGCCCGGCGGCGTTGATCTACCTCGACGTGCAGGTAGCGACGATGAATCGCCGCCAAGGACGCACCGATTGGACGGATGAGGCCCGCGCCGAGCAACTGCTACGGCTTGAAAGCGCTCGACGCGAGTGTGATTTGCATCTCCCCACAGACGACTTGACCATCCTGCAAGTGCTGGAGGCTGTCGTCCGGTTCCTCGGCGGGCGCCACCTGGCCAGGTAGTTGCCTGATCGGCACACGCTGTTGCGCTTTGCATTTGCCCTAACGCCGCGCCATGACCACCGCCAAGCCAATTCGGGCACTTGACAGCCCACGCATCTTGCACGATAATACGGTCATCCTTCGGCGCTTGGGCGCCCAGCTATCCTTTAGAAGGGGGAGGTGGTGCTATATGAGTAGTAGTTTTAAACGCAGCGCCGTAGCATCGCCTCCGGCTTGCCGGTAAGTGAATGCTACGGCGCGAAACAAAAAGGACAGGGAAACCTGTCCTTTTTGTTTAACCCATCTCGCCTGCCAACGGTTAACGTTAGCGGCGGGCGGAGACTTGAGTGCACACCACGTCACTGATGGCAAGTGCGGCATGTGTTTCATCCACACTCATAATTCCCAAAAAGGATATGTTGAGTCTGGTCTGAAGTCACGTTTAGAT
>CAYGWJ010000399.1:0-11826 GCA_964353405.1 uncultured Anaerolineae bacterium | reverse complement strand
GCTGATCCGGAAGGGCAAGGCCTACGTCTGCGACCTGAGCGCGGAAGAGATCCGGGAGTACCGGGGCACCCTGACCCAGCCGGGGAACGAAAGTCCCTACCGCAACCGTTCCATCGAAGAAAACCTGGACCTGTTCGAGCGGATGAGAGCGGGCGAATTTCCTGATGGCGCGCGCGTCTTGCGCGCCAAGATTGACATGGCCTCGGGCAACATGAACATGCGCGACCCGGTGATGTACCGTATCCTTCACGAGCCGCCCCATCATCGAACCGGAAGCAAGTGGTGCATCTATCCGATGTACGACTTTGCGCACGGACAGTGCGATTCGATTGAAGGCATCACGCACTCGCTGTGCTCGCTGGAGTACGAAGATCACCGCCCATTGTACGATTGGTTCCTCGACGAATTGGAGATTTATCATCCGAGGCAAATCGAGTTTGCGCGGCTCAACCTCACCTACACGGTGATGAGCAAGCGCAAGCTGCTGCGGCTGGTGAAAGAAGGGCACGTGCACGGCTGGGACGATCCGCGCATGCCCACGCTGGCCGGTCTGCGACGGCGCGGCTATACGCCCGAGTCCATTCGCGCTCTGGTCGAGCGTGCCGGCGTAGCCAAAGAGTACAGCATCGTGGAAATTCAACTGCTCGAACACTGCCTGCGCGAGGAAATGAACAAGCGCGCGCTGCGCCGCATGGCCGTCCTGCGGCCACTCCGCGTGGTGATTGACAATTACCCTCAAGGCCAGGGCGAAGAAATGGACGCGGTCAACAATCCCGAAGATGCAAGCGCCGGGACGCGCAAGGTAACATTTTCCCAGGTGCTGTACATCGAGCAAGAAGATTTTCGCGAGGACCCGCCCAAGCAATTCTTCCGCCTCGCGCCAGGCCGCGAAGTGCGCCTGCGCTATGCCTATTTTATAAAGTGCGTGAGCGTCGTCAAGAACGAGCAAGGCCAGATCATCGAACTGCACTGCACGTATGACCCGGCCACGCGCGGCGGCGATGCGCCCGATGGGCGCAAGGTCAAGTCTACGATCCATTGGGTTTCGGCGGCGCACGCAGTCGAGGCGCAAGTGCGGCTATACGATTATCTGTTTATCAAGCCCAACCCCGAGGATGTGGCAGAGGATCAGGATTTCACCGTTAACGTCAGCCCGAACTCGCTGGAGGTGCTCACCGGCTGCAAAATCGAGCCGAGCTTGGCCAGCGCGAAACCGGGCGACAAGTTCCAGTTCGAGCGGCAAGGTTATTTCTGCGTTGACCCCGACTCGGCGAATAGTAATTCGGCGGATGGCAAGCTGGTGTTCAATCGTTCAGTCGGCCTGAAGGATACTTGGGCCAAGATTGAAAAGGAGCAAAAAAGGTAAGGCCAAAGCCCTTCAGGTTCAAGAACGCAAAGGGCCTGTTACTCGGTTTTTGTGCTACAATCGAACAAGATGAGGTGTAGCATGACAAAACAACTGATTGTATCGAATCCGAACGTGATGATGGGCAAACCCATTGTGGCGGGCACTCGCATCACCGTCGAGCTTATCCTGGAAAAACTGGCGGCGGGAGAAACCATCGAACAGCTTCTTGAAGCCCATCCACGCCTGACCCGTGAGGCGATTCAGGCCGCGCTCACGTTTGCGGCAGAAGCGTTGCGCGCTGATGTGATGTATCCCATCATCGAGGCAGTTGCATGAATTCGAGATAATAATAAACTACAACGGCCATCACTTGGATTGCGTGCTCGTTTCCGCTAACATGAGCATGAAACAGAACCGACTCCGCGCGTTGCGATTTGCCTGAACAACAAATACTGCAAAGACCTCGTGCTCCGCAAGCTGTATCAAGTCTTGCCAGACGATAAGGCCGCACAGGATGGTCACTTGCGCGTGATAGAGTCCGGCGAAGATTATTTGTACCCAGCCAGTTACTTTTTCGTGATCGAGTTGCCGCACAAAGTGGAACGCGCCCTGATCAAGTCGGCGACAGCCCCGGCCTGATCTCCGACCGGATTGGAAAGGAAAGTTCGTGCAAGCTATTTTAGATGAAAGCCGTCTGGCAAGTTGTTCGTCCCGAACGTGGGCGGTCATCGAAGATTACGTCAGGCAAGTGTCTACCGACCTGGCGGATGCCGTCGCATCTATCACACTCTATGGCTCCCAGGCGCGGGGGGAGGCTGGAGCCGAGTCGGATATTGACCTATTCATCGTGGTGGGGCGTGACACGCCGGCTTTGCGTGAGGCGTTGGCCGATATCGCCTGGCAGGTGCAGTTTGAACATGGCGTTGTCATTTCTGACATCATTCACAACTTGAGCCAACTGCGCCAGATGCAGGCACACCGATTCCCGTATTACCAGAGCATCGAGAGGGAAAGCATCTTGCTATGGAAGAACACGTCCGAGACTAGGCCCGCCTACGCCTAGAACGCGCTCGCGAGGAGCTTGCGACAGCGCGACAAACACTCGCCGATGCGGCGCGCTTTGTTGACCGACTGGAACGCTTTTTGCGTGAGATAGGCGCATTGTGAGAGCACGACCCGCTCCAAGGACAAACACTGGGAACACCCCCATGAAGCAGCTAGAACCGCCCAACAGCGACCAAACACCCGACCCCGACATAGCCGACGGCGGCTGTACAACCTGGTAGAAGTCACTCGCGATCACAGCAGCATCAGCGTCCACACGCGCTGTATGCGTAAGGAGGGCGGCGCGTGGGAACCCCACGCCATCTGGCCCGGAGAGAAACCCGGCGAGCGGCGAGCGTCCTATGTAATCCGTTGATGTTCAACACTTGCCACAAACATCCCCCGCGTCTTGTGCAGAAACGCGGGGGACGTTGAGAACCTGGGCATCATCGTTCCGCCGTGATACGGCGCGGGAAATGCAGGACCCTTCAGGTTTCTCAAACCTGAGGGGTCTTTTTTAGTGCCGCTTGCAAGTCGGCGATGATGCGCTGATATTCATCCGGCTTGAGGCGGCGGATGTGCCCGGCTGCGTCGAGCGGACGCCCCGGCGCTGGATCGCCATAGGCGCGCGGAACAATGTGCCAGTGGAGATGCGGAATGGCGTTGCCCAGCAGTTGATAGTTCATCTTGATCGGCTGGAACACACACGCAATCGCCGCGCCGGCCCGTAAGAGATCCCGCATGAACGCGGCTTGTTTTTCGGGCGAGAGTTGGTGCAGTTCAGTCGCGTGCTCGCGGTACATCAGCACGCAGTAGCCAGGGGCATATTGATTCTTGGAGAGATGCAGGTTCGACACTCCCAGTTGCGACACGAGAAAGCCATAGCGTGTCTCGGATTGCCCGACGTCGGCGCACAATGGGCAATTATGTCCCGCGACCAGCGCATCCCATTCCTCGCGCGGCATCCAGCGGTAGTGGTTGCGCAGCAACTTACACAGGTCACGCGCTACATTCGTCATACGAGTGCCCCTTAGCTCGCTCCTTTGCTTTGTTGCCAACGGCGAACTTTGTTCCCAACACGAATGTAGTTTGTGTTCGGTCTATCGCTCACAGCCGGTGGAAGCAGTATCAATGGTCGCAAGGCTTTGACAAACCTATCCATTCCATCATCGCGGCGGATGTCCCGAAGCCGCCGAACTTCCGAGTTATTGACAGCCACAGAGTAATCTTCTCCTAATCCAATTAATGCCCGATCAAGAGCTACGTGGTGCAAAACGCACAATGCCACTCCATTGCTTGTTTCGTCTGTGCTGCGTTCGTCACTGACAGGGATGATATGCGCGGCTTCAACAAGCTCGAGCTGAAGGCCGCAAGCAGCGCATCGAAATGCGTATGCCGTCAAAACTCGATTTCTGAAGCTATTGTCGCGAATACGGCGTCGAACGGATGCAACTGTTACTTGACGTGGTTGGCTGACCTTCATGAGGTCTTCATCATTTATGGCCTGTGGATCCTTCGTCACCGCGTCAAGTATTTCGAAATCGGTTTCGGAATCTCCAAAGCCATGTAACGATTCGGCCTGCCTCACATATTCCACAAAAAGATCTGGCCGGACTGCAACTGCTATTTCTTTGTTGCCTTTGTTGCACAATGCCAGTCCGTCTTGATAAGCACGTCTTAGAAATTCTTCTCGAATCTGCATAGAGGGCGAAGCGCCCAGTGCGCCCGTGTGTTTGCGAAAGTCAAAAGCGGCAAAGACTCCAACTTCGTCCCACCAACCCAGAATCAGCGTCTTGCCGCCGATTTCAGCTTCAAATCTATCTATACCAGTGATCTGAATACGAAATTCGTCGTGGGGTCTGGCTCTCCCGCCGCCGTGGGTCATGTTCCAAATGTAGATGCGAAGACGATGACTCTCTTCGCCTTTGTAGATGTGGATGCGACGGAAATTGACAACTTGGGGCGGTAGATAGAGGATACTCCACCCACTATCGGTGATTGCGCGTTCTACTTTCTCGAAGAGTTGCGACTTGGTTAGCCGTGGCATCTATCCTCCTGGCAACGGGAAAGAGGTCATTGACTTCCTGAAATCTATAGATGCTCCCATCAAGGTAATTCTTGCTTATCTCAATAGCAATCCATCTTCGTTTCAAGCGCTCGGCTACAGAACCAGTCGTGTTTGATCCCGCAAAAGGATCGAGTACCATGTCCCCTTCGCACGTTAGAAAGCGGATGAAAAAATCTGCCAGCCCTTCGGGGAAGCGCGCCGGGTGCGGTTTGATGTCTGCTTCTCGGCATCTCCGCATATATGCGCTGTTAGATTCGGTGTTTGCAAGTTCGAGAAGATTAGGAGGGATCGCGCCCTGATTGTCTTTCTGGAATTTGTCTGAAATGTCGTGACCACTTGGCCTGAGCTTGGGTTTGTAGCCGTTCTTGAGCAATTGCTTCATGCTCTCGCTATACGGCTTGAGTACTTGACGATTGTCAGCTTTCGGGAATTCAGACGCAGACAACCACCAAACTGTGTTGATCGAGTCCTTCACACGTATTCGCCTGATTGTAACCCACTCTGCTGGTGTAGGGAGTCGTGATGGATTATAGTGGTAGAAATCCTGGGCAAGAAAAAACCCATGCTCGTTGACCAGTCTGACGAGAAGTTCAAACTGGTAAATGCTACGAATTGGAAATCCGGGCAGATACGCGCTACCCAAATCCAGAACGAGAGAACCATCCGCCGTCAATATCCGTTTGAATCCACTGGCAAACTGGAGAAACCAGTCAACGTACTCTTCGGCGCTCTTGTTGCCATACTCTTTTTTGCGAGTGAGCGCAAACGGCGGCGACGTGAGTATCAGGTTGACCATCCCATCAGGGATCTCCTTGACCAAGTCAAGACTATCCCCTAGAAATGCTTGCCCTAATGCTGTCGAATAATAGGGCGTGCTAAGAGATATTGAGCTTTCTTTAGCTTTTTTGGATCTGTGAGATTCGGCTTTCATCTTGTCCGATCACAATCAGTTCGACAGGTGAACAGTCTCGCTCCACTCTCCACACTCTACGCTCAACGATCCACCGGCTGATCGGGCGGAATCGGCGGCAGCGGCGTGAGCGCGTACCCAAAGTACGCTTCCATCACATTGCGCGCAATCGGCGCGGCCACGGCGCTGCCCTGCCCTACGTTTTCCACCAACACAATCACGACCATCTCGGGCGCATCGTAGGGCGCATAGGCTGCGAACCACGCATCGGGCTTGACAGTGGATGTCTCGGCAGTGCCCGTCTTGCCCGCCACCTTGACCGGCATCCCGACGAAAATATGCCGGGCGGTTCCCAATGCTCCGGCGATGACGCCGCGCAGCCCCTGGCGAATCGCGTCTATCGTCTCTTGTTTGAGCGGCGCCTTGCCCATGACTTGAGGCGGGATAATTTCCTCCGGGCCTCGATCCTTGGAACCGATGCGGGTCACGATCTGCGGTTTGTAAACGGCGCCGCCGTTGGCAATCGCGCTATAGGCCGTGGCCATCTGAAGTGGCGTCACCAACAGATCGCCCTGCCCGATGCTAATGTTCACCGCATCGCCATCGTACCAGGCTTCGCCTTTGGCCTTCTTGTAAGCCGCGTCTGGCACCAGCCCAGGCAGCTCGTCCAACTCGACGAGGCCGGTGGGGCGGCCCAGTCCGAGCGAGCGCGCCATATCCGGCAACAGGTTCGCGCCCTTTCGATTGATTTGATAGCCAACCTCGTAAAAGACCGAGTTGCACGAGGCCGACAGCCCGTTGACCAGGCTGATCCGCCCGTGGCCGTCCTTCTTCCAGCAAAACTTGCGATTGCCCTCGCCCAAGCCGTCCCAGTAGCCGGGGTCATTGAACATAGATTCGGGCGTGAACAGCCCGGCCTCCAGGCCGGTCGCCATCACAATCGGCTTGAACGTGGAGCCAGGATGATATTGCCCGGCCACCGCCCGATTCACATAAGATTTTTCCGTAGGCGTGATCGGTTTGGTGGGCGATACCGTCGCTGGATACAAAATCTCATTCGGGTCAAAACCCGGATGGCTGGACATGGCAATGATCTGGCCGTTGTTCGGATCCATCACCACCACGACGCTCTTGTGCGGGCCATACACGGTGTCGGCGTTGTCGAGAATCTTTTCCACCTTTTCCTGGAACGACCGCTTGAGCGAAGTGAACAGCGGGCGACTGAGGACGGGGCGCGTCGCTCCCAGCGTGGAGACAACCTCACTTTTCGCGTTGACGATGTCGAGTTGACCGCCGTGAGTGCCGGCCAGATATTTCTCGCCCCACTTTTCCAGCCCGACCAGCCCTACCCACTCATCGCCGCGATAGCCGCGCGAGAGGTAGATATCGAGCCCGGCCTGCGGGATGACGCCAATGTAGCCGATGGTATGTGCAGCCACGCCATCGGGCCGATACGTTCGCACCGTCTTGGAGCGCGCCTGAAAGCCAGGCAGCGCGTCGAGCAGCGCGCGATTCTGGATGTAGGTGTCGCCAGGGACATCGGTGACGGGCACGTACCACGTGGGGGCCGCGTTGGCATACCGAGATTTGATGACGTTGGTCGCCAGGCCCGTCACCTGGCTGATGGCTTTGAGCAGAGCAGCCTCGTCGGCAATCTGCCCCGGAATCACGCCGAGCGTGACGTTGGTGCCTTCGTAAGCCAGCCCTAACCCATCGCGGTCATAGATGTTCTCGCGGGCAGGGATGGCCCACGTCATTCGCAACTGATGGCCGCCCGCCAGACCGGGCCAGATCATATTGGCATCCCAATCAACGCCCCAACGGTTTTCAGACAGCGTAAGCGTCATGACATTTTCGGCTTCAAGTGTGCCGAACAGCGCCGTGTCCCACTCTTGATGATACGTGATCTGCGTCTTGCCGCCGAGTTTGGTTGTGGCGCGCATTTGCGCGCGGACGTTCAGGACGGCGGCTTCGTTCTGCGCTTGGCGGTAACGATCGGCAAAGTCAATATCGCCCATTTGCAGGCGGGCAGCAGGCGAAAGCTGGCGGTACATCCCGGCATAATCGGCCTGCTGCCACGCCGAAAGGAAAAGCTTGGCCGTGTCGTCTGCCGAAGGCGGTGTGAGCGTGGGAGGTGGGACGGCGGTCGGTGGGACTGGAGGCACTAGAGTGCGCGCTTCAGGGCGCGGCCCGGAACAGGCCACAAGCGCGACAAGGGTGAGGATGAAAGCAAGTCGCCTGGTCATCATGCGGACGATTATAGCACAATGCGTGAAACGTGAGTCGTGAAAAAAAAGACCTCGATGTTGCGTTGTACCCAACGCCGCATCGAGGTCTCCCGTGAACGCGAAGGTGCTCAGGCGGATGGAGTGGTCAGGCCCTCGACCTCGACAGCCTGCGGGCCTTTATCCGTGTCCTCGACGGAAAACAGAACCCGCTGTCCCTCGTTCAGGTTGCGGTACCCTTCGCCCTGGATGGCCGAAAAGTGGACAAACACGTCCTTGTCCTGGCCATCGGGCTGGATAAAACCGTAGCCCTTGACGCGGCTGAACCAGCGCACGGTACCTTGGAGTCTTGCTCGCTCTGCCATACCTTGTATTCCTCCTTGCACCCCCATGGATTCGTCAATGGGTTTTCCACACGCGTGGATGAAGGTGAGTTAACAAAAAGACCGCCAGCCGGGGGTCAGGGCAGGGCGGTCATTTGTCGCAACATTGCAAAGCATCGCACCGTTCAGAGATCGCGCCAAAAGATACCACATCTTACGGCGGCTGTCAAATCAAGCCGCTTTTCGTCGCGCCTTTTTTTGCTCCCCCATATATTCGTCCACATCCTCGCGCGCCTGTTGATACAGTTTGAGCAGTTCGCGGTCGCTGCCTTTAAAGCGGCGGATGTTTTGCATGGCGCACAGCGCGCAACCGCGCATGGCCTTAAAGCTGTCCGTCGCGCAGTTGACGCAGCCGTCCAGCCGGATCATCATCAAGGAGAAAGCCAGGCTTTCCGGGTGTGCCTCAGGCAGCCTGGCGACGCGCTCAACGAGCCTGCGCCACTCGGGGCCGCGCAGATCCTTGAGCTTGGGAATCACATACGCCGGAAAGAGCAACTCGTTGTCCGTATACATTCTCATTTTCTGTACCCCAGTCCAATAAAATCTCTGAAAAACCTTGGGGAAATTATAGCCGCCCTGAGAGGGTTCGTCAAGGGTGATGTTATACCGCTGTTATTAGACATAATCTTAGTTCAATATGCATTATGTCAAGCATAGGCGACCCTTTTTCTTGGTAAATGCACCCCGTTTGTGCTATGATTGACATATACTTGTTTGACAGGGCACTGTTGAGCCTGTATCAGGAGAACAAATCTTGAATAACATCCAAGCCTTTAGCTATCGTGATGGAGAGCTTGTCTGTGAAGATGTGGAGCTGAGCGACATCGCACGGCAGGTGGGCACGCCGGTCTATGTCTACAGTCGCGCGCGCATCGAGGCTAACTATCGCCGCATTGCTTCGGCGTTTGCGCCGCTCAGGGCTGATGTGCATTACGCGGTCAAGGCCAACGGAAACCTGGCTGTGCTGCGACTCTTGAACGAATTGGGATCGGGCTTTGACGTGGTTTCGGGCGGAGAGTTGTTCCGCGTGCTGCGAGCCGGCGCCGACCCGGCGCGGGTCGTCTTTGCCGGCGCGGGCAAAACGAATGCCGAGTTAGTGTATGCGCTTGATTCCAAGGTCGGGCAAATCAACGCCGAGTCGGCAGACGAATTGCGCGTGCTGGACGACCTGGCCGGCGCGCGAGGCATCACACAGAGAACCGCGCTGCGGCTCAACCCGGGCGTTGACCCGCATACGCATCGGCACATCAGCACCGGGCATCCGGGGAGCAAATTCGGCATCGAGATGGACGAGGCCGAGGCGCTGCTGGCAGACGTGGCGCAGTTCTCGCACCTCGATATTGCCGCGCTTCACATTCACATCGGCTCGCAGATTCCCGACCCGGGGCCGCTGGTCGAAGCGCTTGGACGTGTGCTTGCGCTGGCGCAGAAATCCAGGGCAATTCACGCGCTCGACATCGGCGGCGGATTTCCCGTCGAGTACCACGAAGGCCAGACCGCCACAGCGCCGGAGGAATTTGCGCTCGCCGTTGTAGAGACGACCCGGCGGGTCGTCTCTACGCGGGTCGTCTCTACCCTGGCAATTTCCATCGAGCCGGGTCGCTTTATCGTGGCGGACGCGGGCGCGCTCGTGGCACAGGTGCAAGCGACCAAGCACTCGTACGGCCGGCGCATCATCACCACCGACGCGGGCATGACCGACCTCATCCGCCCGGCGCTGTATGAGGCCTACCATCCCATCTGGCCGGTGAAGCAAAGCGATGTGGCAACCGAACCGGCAGATGTGGCCGGGCCGGTGTGCGAATCGGCGGATTACCTTGGACGCGACCGCGCTCTGCCAGAAATGAAACGCGGCGATTTGATCGCGGTTCTGTTGGCTGGCGCATATGGCGCGGTGATGTCCTCAAACTACAACAGCCGCCCACGCGCTGCCGAGGTACTTACCGACGGGGGCACGTTTCGTGTAGTGCGGAAGCGCGAAACATGGGATGACCTCATCGAGGCGGAAATCGAGCCAATGTAGTGTGACCCACAAAATCTGCCGCAGTGAGGTATAATTCAAACAAGCCATTCGTAATGTGAAGCAGATTGAACAAACCAGGCCAGGAGGCGCGGCATGGTGATTCGAGAAGTGGCGGCAAATGAATATCTGGTGGTTGATCAAAAGATCCTCGCCGAAGCAGGTCTGACGGGACGGTTGCGGCTTGTCGTTCAGCCAGGAGAGATTCGCATTCTACCCGAGGCCGAGCCTGACCTGGAGAAAACGTTGGATGAGCTTATGGGTTGCCTGGGGCAAGGGCCAGCCGAGGAATACGACTTTAACCTTGAAATCGGCGGCTGGTATGAAGCTCGGTGACGTAATCGGTGGTTCTGTCTATGTGGATACGAACGTGTTGTACATGTGTCTCCACATTGATCCGACCTACGCACCTGAAATCCGAGCCTTTTTGAGTCGAGTCGGACATGGAGAGATAGAAGCATTCATCGGTGTTCCGGCATTAGATGAACTATACTATCGTTTGCTGTTGATTCGGATCAAAGAGACAACAGGCCATAACCCGCTCGATGTTCTTCGGAAGGATCCAGCCAGCGCGATTGCAGTTCATGGTAAGATAATCGAGAAGGCAATACGAGATCTGATCGGGTTGCCTCACATGAATCTCGTCGGCGTGGAAATCGCTGATGCGGGAAGAATGTTGGATCACATCACTAGATTCTCAATGTTGCCTCGCGATGCCTTGCATGTAGCAATCGTTCGACGGTTGGGCTTGACGGCTATTGCATCTGATGATGCGGACTTTGATAGAGTTCACGGATTGGAACGTCACTGGGTCATCAATCCACCTACGCTATAGCTGACTTGGGAGATCTGTAATTCCATGCCAACGATTTTTCCATTCACCGCGATTGTGGGCCAGGACAAGATGCGCCGCGCGCTGGTGCTCAACGCGGTCTATCCGCAGATCGGCGGCGTGCTGATTCGCGGTGAGCGCGGCACGGCCAAATCCACCGCGGCCCGCGCGCTGGCGGCGCTCTTGCCGGAAATCGCCGTCGTGGCCGACTGCCCCTTCGGGTGCGACCCGGACAGTCCCGCCACGTGGTGCACCAACTGCCGCGAGCGCTCGGCGCGCGGCGAGACGCTGCCCGTGGCGCTGCGGAAAACCAGGTTCGTTGACCTGCCCGTGAGCGCGACCGAAGACCGTGTTGTGGGCACGCTGGACATTGAACGCGCGATTCAAAAGGGCGAGCGGCACTTTGAGCCGGGCGTGCTGGCGTCGGCCAATCGCGGACTGCTCTACGTGGACGAAGTCAACCTGCTCGACGACCACGTGGTGGACTTGCTGCTCGACAGCGCGGCGATGGGCGTCAACGTCGTCGAGCGCGAAGGCATCAGCTTTACTCACCCGGCCCGCTTTATCCTCGTCGGCACGATGAACCCGGAAGAGGGTGACCTGCGCCCGCAGTTGCTCGACCGCTTTGCGCTGTGCGTGGATATCCAGGGCATCCGCGACCCGATGGCGCGCATGGCCATCCTCGAACGTAATCTGGAATTTGAATCCGACGCGCAAGATTTCCGCGAAGAATGGGAGCCGCGCGAAAAGCAACTCTCGAACGAAATTGACCAGGCTCGCACGTTGCTCCCGAAGGTTAAGCACACGCAGACCGACCTGGCGACGATCGCTTCGCTCATGGCCGGGCTGGGTGTGGACGGCCATCGCGCCGACCTGGTAGTCCTCAAGACGGCCCGCGCTCATGCTGCGTTTCAGGCTCGCACACGCATTACGCATGACGACATCCTGCTTGCCTCCGAGTTGGCTCTCCCGCACCGGCTCAAGCGCGGCCCGTTC
>CAYGWJ010000398.1:0-8863 GCA_964353405.1 uncultured Anaerolineae bacterium | reverse complement strand
CTGGGCAGGACTGCCCACACAGGTGATGTTGCGCTCGGGTCCGGTGAAGGCTTTGATCAGAGTATATTGACTCTGGCTCGTGTCTCGATACTCGTCTACGAGCAATACTGTTTAGTTAGCGCATTGGAGTCAAGGCTTTAGCCGGTGTTTGCCCGCCTAAAGGCTCGACTCCGGCCTTATCTAAACAGTATTGCGTCTACGAGGATGAAGCGGGTGCGCGCCGAAAAGTCTGCGACATCCGTGCAATCAGAGCGTTTGTGATACAATACCAACATGCTTGCCATTCCTCTCCAGAGTCACTTGCAAAAGAGTCTTCTTTACAATGACTACCATGAGCACTAGTGCCGGCGACTATCGTATCTTTGTGGGCGGATTTCCAACGGGCGAGCTGGCCGAGCGCATCCAGGCCGTGCGCTTGCAGCACGATGCCAAAACGGCGCTCATCACAGCGCCGCACGTGACTATGGCCGGCACGTACTGGCGCAGTGGGCCGGCCACACCCGAAAACGAGAGTGACGCCATTGCCCGCCTGCAAGCTGTTCAGTGCAAGCTACAGCCTTTTGAACTGGCGCTGGGCGGTGTGGGATCATTTCTGCCGTTCAACAACGTGATCTACTTGCGCATCGAGCGGACAGCCGGCTTGTTAGCCGCTCGAAAGGTTCTGCTCGACGCATTGGGGCCGGACAAGGGTCGCCACTACACACCACATCTGACGCTCACGATGCGCCTGGACGAAACACAGACGCGGGCACTGCTTCAAGCATTAAAGCAAACTGAATGGCGCACTGGATGCTGGGTTGTCCCGCTTGACCATCTCTGGCTCATGCAACGCGGACCCGACGACCCCGCGTGGCGTTACATTTATCGGGTCAGCCTGAGTGGGGCAGCGGCAGCCGGCTAATATTGCAGTGAACACAACGCGTTGAATACAACGGTACGAGAGTTGGGGCATGGAACTGAATCTGCCATCACTACAACTCATTTTGCACGGCGGCCCGCCGCCGCTCTTCGCCGCCGTCAGCGGCGCGCACCTCTATGGCTTTTCTTCGTCGGACAGCGACGTTGACCTGCGCGGCGCATTCGTCTTGCCCCTGCGAGACGTGTTATGCCTGCGCGAGCCAAAGGAGACCATCACAATCACGCGGATGCACGCTGGGTTAGAGATAGATTGGGTCGCGCATGACGTGCGCAAGTTCGCTCAACTGATGACACGACGCAACGGCTACGTGCTGGAGCAGTTGTATTCACCGCTGGTTGTCGCCGGCGGCGACTGGTTAGACGAACTGCGCGAGATCGGGCGTGGCTGTATTGTGCGATACCTGTATCATCACTATCGGGGTTTTGCGCACAGCCAACTAGAGTTGCTGTCCAAACCTGAGGCAACGATCAAAGAGTTGTTATATGCCTACCGTGTCCTGCTGACCGGCATTCACGTTCTGCAAACAGGAGAAATCGAGGCTAATCTGGTCAGGTTGGATGAGCATTTCAAGATTTCGGGCGTCGATGGACTGATCGTGCGTAAAGTGACGGGCACAGAGAAAGGCCGGCTGGAACCGGCCGACCTGAAGACCCACCAGCCACGGTTGATTCAATTGGAAACACAAATGGCAGAGGCTTTCGAGCGGTCCACATTGCCCGACGAGCCGACGACCTTTGACGCGCTGGACGACTATGTCGTGCGCGCCAGGCTGGAATTGGGGCAGCATGGAAGAGTTCTGGAAACGTAACCTGATCCTGCACGTCATTTCGGGCAGCCGCACCTACGGGCTGGCCCGCGCCGGCAGCGACGAGGACACGCGCGGCGTCTGCATTCCGCCCAAAGAATTTCTGCTGGGCTTGCAGACCTTTGAACAACACGAAAACGAGACGCAAGACCACGTTGTGTTTGCGCTCGCCAAATTCGTCCGGCTGGCCCTGCAGGCCAATCCGAATATCATCGAGACGCTCTACACGGATCCGCAGCATGTGTTGTTCATCAATCGCTATGGCGAGCGGCTGGTCGCGGTGCGTGACATCTTCTTGTCCCGTCTGGTGGGCGAACGGTTTAGCCGTTACGCGATTGACCAATTGCGCCGGATGGAGCGTCACCATCGGTGGCTGGTCAATCCGCCTGACCATCAGCCGACCCAGGAGGAATTCGGCGGACAGGTGGTCGGCGGACACTGTCGCTTTCCGCACAGCGATGCCGAGCGCGCCTACCGCGCGGCCATGGGGCACTGGAATGACTATGTGGACTGGCGGCGTCATCGCAACCCGGCGCGAGCAGAACTGGAAGCCCACCATGGATATGACACCAAGCACGCCATGCACCTGTTTCGGTTGTTGCGGATGGGTGAAGAGATTCTTCGCGACGGCATCGTCCGCGTCCTGCGGCCTGACGCCGAATGGCTGCTCAACGTGCGGGATGGCGCGTTGAGTTATGAACAGGTCATTCAGATGGCCGCCGAACATGAAGCCAGACTGGGAGCATTGATTGAGCACTCGGCGCTCCCGCTTGAGCCGGACTCGATGACCGCCGAGCGGCTGGTCGTCGAACTCCAGGAAGAGTTTCTATTTGGCCGGCGCTGAAAAAAGAACACCGTCTCCGTGTGCTGTGTAAGTGACACTGTATACGGATCAAACCGCAGCAATTGCAGGACGAGCCGCTGCAACACACGCGTGTCTGGCTGGTCTGCACCGGCTGCGAAAAAGTGCAGCACTATGTTTTTTCCAGCGCCATCGCGCCGAGTTGCGCCAGCCGGTCACGATTGCGTTGGAGATGTTGGGCTGTAATGGCTGACGCACTGCGGCTGGGCATTCCAGCCATCACACTCACCGGCATGACGCCCGACGGCAATGCGCCCGCTTCGCGTGGCATCAGGTTGGGGACACCTATGACAAGATTGACCCCGAGGTGCTGACGCGTGCCTTTGCCTTCACCTCGGCTTTTATCCATGCGCTCGATGAGCGTGAATGAGGGGCGTGCTGCGCGTCCATTTTCATGAATCGTGAGGCAAACATGACAGAGAGCAAACCCGATGGTTTCCTGGCTGTGCCCAAGAGCAATCAGGGCACGGGCATTCTGGTTCTCCACGCGTGGTGGGGATTGAATGCCTTCTTCCAAGACCTGTGCAAACGCCTGGCGCGCGAGGGTTTTGTCACCTTCGCGCCTGACCTGTATCACGGTCACGTTGCCGCGACCATAGAAGACGCCAAACGACTGCGCTCCAGGTTGAACAAGCGGCAAGTCGAGACCGATATGGCCGCTGCCATAGAGTATCTTCAAGAACTTGATGCTGTGACCCATCCCGGACTTGGCGTGATAGGTTTCTCGCTCGGCGCGTATTACGCACTGGGGCTGTCCATTGAGAGACCAGATGTCATCCGCGCCGTGGTCGCCTTCTATGGCACGCGCACAGGCGATTATGCCCGATCACAGGCCACCTACCTGTGCCATTTCGCCGAGACCGACGAATGGGTGGCAGCTTCCGGCGTCAAGAAATTGGACAAAGCCTTGCATGCTGCCAATCGTCCGGCGACGTTCTTCACCTATGCCGGCACATGCCACTGGTTCTTTGAGAAGGATCGGGCCGACGCATACAACCCAAAGGCCGCCCGGCTCGCGTGGCAACGGACCGTGACGTTCTTGCGAGACGCGCTCACGGAATAGGTGTTGCCAGGAGAGAGTTGGATAATGACGAGCCTTGCTGTTGAAACCCTGCGTCGGTTTCTTCGGGCCATCACGACCTTCGGCGTGGCCGTTCGTCCGAATCCTGTTTTCGATTGACAAAAACATGTCGAACATGTTTCCGCAAATCTCGCTTGCGGAAACGCCGAGAAAGCTCATTCAAAACTTGACATTGTCAAAGTATAATAGGCCGCGTGGAACAAACCGGCCGCAGAGGTGTCTTTCATGCAAGCGAGTGTCCAGGCGCAGTTACTCAACCGACAAACATTGATGTCTTTCCAGTCACTCTTTGCCTCCCTCGCTCCTCCGTCGCAGGCGACCGGACTCGCCGGCGTCTATCAGGCCGAGTTTGTCGGGCCGGCTTGGCTGCGCCAGATCGCACCGCCCGGACTGGCACTCGGCGGCCTGGGGGGCTGGTGGGGCAAGCGGTTCGACGGGCAGGGACACGGGCACAATCTCGTCTATCGTCGGGGAGAGCTTGCGCCTGTGCTGCCGATGATGGTTCAGGCGGCGCCATCGCGGTTGGACGGCAAGGCTGGCCTCACCCTGTGCTATCCCGCCGGATCCCCCTTCCCTTGGCCGTGGATCATTGACGAGGTTCGCCAACTCGACGCGACCACTCTGTTGGGCATGTCCCTGACGACACTCCACTGGGCGCCCCGGCTGGCCCTGCCTTTCCTCTTGCACGAACAGGAGCACACCGATGGACTATGACTATATCGTCGTGGGCAGCGGCTTTGGCGGCGCGGTCTCGGCGCTGCGCCTGGCCGAAAAAGGCTACTGTGTGGCCGTGCTGGAACAGGGCCGGCGCGTCAGCTCCGCCGACATGCAACAGGCGGCTCAGAGCATCCGACATCTCTTTTGGCTGCCGGCGCTCGGCTGGCAAGGCTTTTTCTCGCAGACGATTTTTCGGCACGTCGGCATTGTGTCCGGCATCGGCGTCGGCGGCGGCAGCCTGGTGTATGCGGCGGTACTCGTCGAACCCAGGCCCGCCTTCTTTTCCGATCCGGCCTGGAGTCATCTGGGGGTTGACTGGCAGGCCGAGATCAAGCCTCACTATGCGACCGTCAAGCAGATGCTGGGTTGTGTCATTAACTCGCACCTTGGTCAGATGGATGCCTATCTGAAGCAAACCGCCGAAGCGATGAACGTCGGAAGCACCTTTGGCCCGGTGCCGCTGGGCATCTATTTTGGCGAACCCGAGGTCGCCCGGCCCGATCCGTTCTTTGATGGTCGCGGGCCGGAGCGCACCGGTTGTCGGCTGTGCGGCGAATGCCTGACGGGATGTCCCTACCAGTCGAAGAACAGCCTCGACCTGAACTATCTCTATCTCGCCGAGCAACTCGGCGCGACCATCTTGCCGGAACGCCAGGTCACCCTCATCCGACCCTTGCCAGGCGGCGGCTATAAAGTCGAGCTGGTCAACCCGCTCCAACGGCAAGCCCCCTGCCCGCCTCTCACCGCGCGGAGCGTGATCCTCGCCGCCGGCGTCGTGGGCACGCTGGCGCTGCTCTTTCGCTGCCGCGATGAGTTCAAGACGTTGCCCGACGTTTCACCGCAGCTCGGTCAGGTGGTGCGGACCAACAGCGAAGCCATCGTCGGCATCCTGTCACGCGACCCCAACGCCGATCTGACGCAGGGGACAACCATCTCGTCCGACTTTTACGCCGACGATCACACGCATATCACGCAGAACCGTTTTCCGGCGGGCTATACCTTTATGAAGTGGCAAAGCGGGCCGCTGGTGGACGACCCGCAGCCCAAGCGACGCGCGCTCAAGACGCTCGCGGCGTTTCTGCTGCATCCCTGGCGCTCGACAACCTCGTGGCGCGCCAGTCGCGAAGCATGGCACAAGCGCATCAGCGTGCTGACAGTGATGCAACACATGGACAATCAACTCGCCTTTCGCTACGGGCGCAGTTGGTTGTCGCTTTTCCAACGGCGATTGCAGTCGGTCGAGATTCCCGGCCGGCGCGCGCCGGCCTATTTGCCCGTCGCCAATGCCGCCGCGCGCGTTTTTGCCAGCCACTCGGCCGGCGAGCCAGGCAACGTGATTCTGGAAGCTCTGGCCAACCTGTCGTTCACGGCGCACCTCCTGGGCGGCTGCCACATGGGCGCTTCGCGCGAGACCGGCGTGATTGACACACAGCATCAGGTGCTTGGGTATCCAGGTTTGTATGTGATAGACGGCTCGGCGGTCTCGACCAATGTCGGGGTCAATCCCAGCCTGACCATCGCCGCGCTGGCCGAACGCTGCATGAGCTTGATCCCGGCCAAGTTACACTCTGGACGCCGATAGTCGAGGCAATGGCTGATCGAGCGTGTTGAGATAGTCTGAGAGCGGAGGATCAACACCGATGAGCTTTGAAAACAAAACCGCTATCGTCACAGGCGGGGCCTCTGGCATTGGACGAGCGCTCTGTCAAGAACTGGCGCAGCGGGGCGCGCGTGTCGTCGTGGCCGACATCAATGCGGCAGCTGCCCGCCAAGTCGCCAGCGCCCTCACCGCCGCCCACTGGCAAGCCGTTGGCGCTTACGTGGATGTGTCCCAGAAGCAGAGTGTTCAAACACTGGTGAACGAGACAGTCGCCCACTATGGACGCCTGGATTACATGTTCAACAACGCCGGCATCGGCCTGGTGGCCGATCTGCGCGACATGACGTTAGAATATTGGCGACGTATTGTAGACATCAATCTCTGGGGCGTGATCTATGGCACAACGGCCGCCTACCACATCATGCTCCAGCAAGGGGCAGGTCATATCGTCAATACCGCTTCCGCGGCCGGCCTGTTTCCGAGCGCCGCGCTGGGCACAGCCTACACGACGACGAAACACGCTGTCGTAGGACTTTCGACGGCTCTACGGCCTGAAGCTGCCCAGCTTGGAGTCAAGGTCAGCGTCGTTTGCCCGGGAGTGGTCAATACGAACATCTTTGACGCGATGACGTATGTCAATGTTGAGCCGAAGCAGGTGCGCGCGCTGATGTCGGCCGTCGGGTTGATCGAGCCGGCACAGTGCGCCAGGATAATCCTGCGCGGTGTGTTGCGTAATCAGGCCATCATTCCGATCACCTGGCAGGCGCGAGTCATGTGGTGGCTCTACCGTATTTCACCTGCGCTGTACGATCTGCTCATGCGCCGAGTTGCCAAAGAGTTCCGAACCTTGCGTCAGTCTATCTGAGGCTGAACGGGCTACCAAAGTAGAGCAACAGGCCACAAAATGACAAGTGGCTCAAGGGCCACCTACCTCCCTGGTCTGAGACCATGCAGAGTCACGCAATAGGAGCAATGAACCCATGTCCGACAAAACCCTTCTCATCATCGGCGCGGGATTGGCCGGCCTGTCCACGGGCTGCTTTGCCCAGATGAACGGCTATTCCAGCCACATCTTGGAGCATCACAGCCAGCCCGGCGGAGTCGCCGCCGCCTGGAAGCGCCACGGTTATCTGATTGACGGTGGCATTCACTTTCTGATGGGACACCAGCCCGGCACAGCGCTGCACGAGTTGTACCGGCAATTGGGCATCTTGCCCGGCACGCGCTGCGTGGACATGACGACCTATGGTCGTTTCACCGACGAGGTCAGCGGGCGCAGCGTGCAAGTCACACGCGACTTGCATCGGCTGGCCGCTGACTTGAAGGCGCAGTCCCCGAACGACGCCCGGGTCATTGACGAGCTGGTTGAGGGTGCGCGCGCGATGCAAGGGTTGGACATGAGCGAGTTCGGCTTGAGCAAGCCACCCGAATTGATGAGCTGGCTTGACTCGCTCAAGGACGTGTGGGGCATGCGCCGATTGCTCAAGTACATGACCGGCAGATATGCCCGACCGATTGCCGACTATGTCCAGGCCGTGCATGACCCGTGGTTGCGCGAGTTTATCAAGTGCCTGTTCCTGCCCGAAGTGCCCGTCTACTTTGTCTGCATGGTGCTGGGCATGCTCGCCGACGGTCAGTTGGGTCTCCTGGAAGGTGGCTGCACAGACTTTGTGCAGGCGATAGAGAGACGCTACACAGCGTTGGGCGGGCAAGTGACCTACAATGCGACCGTCGAGGAAATCCTGGTCGAGCCAACGGCGTTGAGTACAACGGCGTTCGCTCCGCGCCCGACGCGTCAGACCGCCGTGGGCGTGCGCCTTTCGGACGGCAGCGAGCACCGTGCCGACGTCGTCGTCTCCGCCGCGGATGGCTACAGCACCGTGTTCAAGCTGCTGGGTGGGCGCTACGTCAACGACAAGATCAAGCGCCGATATGCGACGTGGAAAATCTTTCGCCCCATGCTGATGCTCAGCTTTGGCGTGGCGCGCGAGTTTCCAGGTGAGCTGTCCTTTACCACGCTCGTCCTCAAGCAGCCCATTCAGATCCATGACGACGCAATCCGCATGATATTCGTCCGCCTCTTTAACTACAGCGCCCGGTTCGCCCCGCCCGGCAAGACCGTCGTCCAGGTCGAGTTTGAAACCGAGTGGGGCTATTGGAATGATCTGCAAGACAAGAACCGAGCCGCGTATGAGGCCGAGAAGGAACGCATCGCAGCCGAGGTCCTACGGCGATTGGAAGCGCACTATCCGGGCCTCTCACAGCAGGTGGAGGTGACCGATATCGCCACGCCCTATACCTTTTGGCGCTACACGCTGAATCACAACGGCGCGTGGGAAGGCTGGCTGCCGACGCCGGAGACGATCATGACGCCGGTCGAACGGACGCTGCCCGGGCTGGACAGCTTTTACATGGCCGGCCAATGGGTCATGCCCGGCGGCGGCGTGCCGCCCTGCCTCTATTCGGGACGCCACGTGATACAACTCCTCTGCCGCCAGGACCAACAACCGTTCACGACGAGTGCGCCCTAGCCGCCAGGGAGGTTGAATGGACATGAGCACACTCTCATCGGAACCCGATGAACGACTCGCATGGCTCCTGGAACCGGAGAACCCATCCGTCCGCTATTGGACGCTGAGGGACATCCTCGAACGGCCCGAGGACGACCCCGAGGTGCGCAAGGCCAGGGACGCCATCGCCCGCCAGCCGCTCGTGCAAGAGCTGTTCGCCCGCCAACATGCCGAGGGGCACTGGGGCACAGACGCGGCCAAGCCTTACACAGCCGAAGGCACACTGGGTGTGTTGAGCCTGCTCTATATGCTGGGTGTTGAGCCGGACAAGCGCACGATAGCGGGCTGTAATTCACTCCTGCATTTTTG
>CAYGWJ010000397.1:0-17674 GCA_964353405.1 uncultured Anaerolineae bacterium | reverse complement strand
AGCGGCGTCACGTCGAGCAACAGCACGTCCTTGACTTCGCCGCCCAGCACGCCGGCCTGAATTGCCGCGCCGACGGCCACCACCTCATCCGGGTTGACGGACTTGTTAGGCTCGCGACCAGCGGTCAACTCGCGCACGAGTTGTTGAATCATCGGCATGCGCGTGGCGCCACCCACGAGCACCACTTCATCCAGATCTCTCGGTGAGAGTTTGGCATCGAGCAGCGCTGCCTCGAACGGCGTGCGGCAGCGCTGCACCAGAGATTGTGTTAGCTGTTCGAGCCTGGCGCGCGTGACTTGCATCTGCAGGTGCTTGGGACCGGAGGCGTCCGCCGTGATAAAGGGCAGGTTGACTTCAGTTTCCATCATCGTCGAAAGCTCGATCTTGGCTTTCTCGGCAGCTTCCTTCAAGCGCTGCAACGCCTGACGATCCCGGCGCAAGTCAATGCCCTCCCCGCGCTGGAACTCGCTCGCGATGTATTCCGCGAGCGCCGCGTCCCAATCATCGCCACCCAGGTGAGTGTCGCCGTTCGTCGCCTTGACTTGTACCACGCCTTCGCCGACCTCGAGAACCGATACGTCGAAGGTGCCGCCGCCCAGGTCGAACACCAGGATCGTCTCGTCCTTCTTCTTGTCCAACCCATAAGCCAACGCGGAAGCTGTCGGTTCGTTGATGATACGCAGGACCTGCAGGCCCGCGATCTTGCCCGCGTCCTTGGTCGCCTGGCGCTGGCTGTCGTTGAAATACGCCGGGACGGTGATGACGGCCTGCGTCACCGGTTCGCCCAGGTATGCCTCGGCGTCCTTCTTGAGCTTTTGCAGGATCATGGCCGAGATTTCTTGCGGCGTGTAGGTCTGGCCGGTTTGAGGAATTTGCACGCGCGCATCGCCGGCTGGCCCTTCGGCCACCTGGTAGGGCACGCGCTGGCGCTCTTGCACCACTTCATCGTAGCGTCGCCCCATAAAGCGCTTGATGCTAAATACCGTGTTTTCTGGGTTGACCACGGCCTGCCGCTTGGCCGTCTGTCCTACCAATCGCTCGCCGGTCTTGGCGAATGCCACCACCGACGGCAGCAAGCGGCTGCCTTCTGCAGTCGTGATGACGACCGGCTCGCCGCCTTCCAGGACGGCTACCACGCTGTTGGTTGTTCCCAGGTCAATGCCAACGATCTTGCTCATAGTTCACCTTTCCCATTCAACCTTGCCAACGTCACGGCGAAACGCGGGTTCGCGCGCCCTGGCAAGGATTCGAAACAAATTCGGCGTACTCGCTTTGGAATACGCCTGTATTATAGGTGAACCGTGTTAGACCGATATTAGATTTGGGTTGGAAGAGTGTTAACACTGCTAAAGAGCGGGGCGAATGACCCGCGGGTCAGTCGTTCGCTCGTGCCGTTGTCCGTGAAATCAGGTTGAGGGGGACACAATCCCCAAAAGGCGCGGAGTTCTCGGATTAGAGTGAGTTCCTTTTGAGTGTACAGGCTGGATTCGAGGCTTTAGCCGGAACCGCCTCAAGGCTCGAATCCAGTTGACCGTATGCGCAATCGGAAACCGCTATAAGCAGAAGGAGCGGGGCGACCTTTCAGTAAGCTTCTGTCGAGGATTGCCAGCAGTTCCTTGGGCGAGTGAACGAGATAGTCCGGGCCTGCCTCTAAAAGTCTCCTGCCGCTCTGATGCCCCCAGCACACCGCAACACTCGTGACCGATGCCTCCCGGGCCGCGCGTATATCGCTCACAGCATCGCCTACCATGTATGCGTCGTCCTCAGGTGTCCCAAGATAGTTGACTGCCTTGCGTATCTTGTCGGTTCTGGTGCCAGGCAAGTCCACTCCCATCACTTGGCTCACGTATCCTGCCAGTCCGTACTGGTCAAGGAACTTGGTTACCACCTGCGCCGAATTTCCGGTGATAATGCCGATCTTGGTCCTGGCCGACAACTGGGCTACCACCTCTTGCATACCATCAAAGATTTTGGGTGGGAGCTGGCGCTGTGCGAACATCTGGAGACAACGGGTCGCAAAGTCTTGCACCTTGTCTTTGGGCAGGGCCAACTTTTTCCCAAACTCGTAAAAACTCATTAGATCGAGAGCGTCAAGGTCCGCGCGGGTTGGTTTGCGGGGATGACCCAATTGGGAACACACGATCTCGGAAAAACAAAGTATATCGTCGAGTGTGTCTGCTAATACACCGTCAAAGTCGAATAGCACGATCATGCCGACGATGGCTCTCTCACTGCATCTCCACTCGCACGGTACCGCTGCCCAACATCTTTTCCAGTGCGCCCACCAGGTCGGGGCTAAAGCGGGTGTAATGGTTCGGGAAATCTATCTCGTAGGCGCCATTGCCGCCGCCCGTCACCCGGAACATGAACCGGTCGCGCCCCTGGCGGCTGGTGAGCAGGCGGTGTGCCTCACTCAAGAGTTGCATGTCGCGTGCCTGGTCGTTGCTCCGGGCGAGCGTGATGGTCAGCCGGCGTGCTTGAGTGGTGAGTGGCAAGTGGTTAGGTGACCACTCACCACTTTCCACTACCCACTCATCCGGTGGAGGCGGCGGCATATCCGGCGCAAGATCCCACACCGGCTCCGGCTCTTGTATCAGAGTTGGCTTGGGACGGGGCGGTGGCACGCTGACTATCGGCCGGGCCGCAGTTTTTTCTTCAGCGGGCTGCGCGATGCTGAGCTGATCCGTGATGGATTCAGCTATAACCTTGGGCTGCTTGCCGGAGCCATCTACCTTGCCGCGCACCACTAGAATCTTGTCTGGCTGGCAGATGGCTTCAGCCTGCTTCCAGGTGCGCGGGAAAATCACGATTTCGGCGGTGCCCTGCAAATCTTCCAATCCGGCGAACGCCATCGGGTCGCCCTTTTTGGTGGTGAGGCGGCGGACGTAAGTCACCATGCCGGCCACGACGACGTTTTTGCCCGCCATGTCCTCGGTGATCTCGCCGCACATCACCGTCACCGTGTCGTGCAGGGTGGCCATCACGCGCGTGAGCGGATGTTCGGAGATATAGATGCCAACCAGCTCCTTTTCCCACGCCAGTTTTTCTTTGGGCGTTGCCTCTTCGATGTTCGGCAAAGGCGAAAGCACCGACGTATCGGCGGCGGGGCCCGCCGCACCGAACAGTGTCATCTGGCCGAGATCGGCGGCGCGATGCGCGTGCGATGAAAGCCCCAGCATCCGCTCGACGATGGCGAGCCATTGTGCGCGATGGCCGAACTCGTCGAATGAGCCGACCTTGATGAGGCTTTCCAATGCGCGGCGGTTGACCTGGCGCAAATCCACGCGGCGGCAAAAATCATCCAGCGTCTGGAACGGACCTCCGCCGCCCGCTGTGGGCGTGCGCGCTTGGAGGACGGCCTGAACAGGCCCTTCTCCCACGTTCTTGACCGCGCCCAGTCCAAAGCGAATGCCGCCGTTCTCTATGCAAAAGTCCATCTGGCTATGATTCACGTCCGGCGGCAAGACCGGGATGCCCATGCGGCGGCACTCGGCCACCAGGAAACCGATCTTGTCCGTGTTGTTGCGCTCGACCGTGAGCAGTGCCGTCATGTACTCGATGGGATAGTAGGCCTTGAGAAAAGCCGTCTGGCAGGTGATGACGGCATAGTCGGCGGCGTGCGCTTTGTTGAACCCATAGCGCGCAAAGTACTCGATGTCGCCATAGATGGCTTCGGCTACCTCTTGCGCGATGCCGTTCTTGACCGCGCCTTGCACGAACTTGGCCTTGTGTGCGACAATCTTTTCCTGGATCTTTTTGCCCACGGCCTTGCGCATCTCGTCGGCTTCGGACAGCGAGTAACCGGCCAGGTGCTTGGCGATCTCGATGATCTGCTCCTGGTAGACGATGATGCCGAACGTCTCGGCCAAGAGTTCTTCAAGCTTGGGATGCTTGTAGTCAATCGGTTCCTGGCCGTGCATACGGCGGATATACGAGGGGATGTATTCCATCGGGCCGGGGCGGAAGAGCGAAATGGCCGCCACGATGTGCTCGAAGCGGGTGGGGCGCATGTCCATCAACATGCGGCGCATCCCCGCGCCTTCCACCTGGAACACGCCCGCTACGTCGCCGCGCGCCAGCAGCTCGAACGCCTTGGGGTCGTTCGTCGGAATGTTGTCCAGGTTCAGCTCGACGCCGTGATTTTGCTTGACGAGCTCGCACGCCCGGCGCATGATGGTCAACGTGCTCAGGCCGAGAAAATCCACCTTGAGCAGGCCGATGGCATCGCACGTGTTCATTTCGAACTGCGTCACAATGCCCAGGCCCGATTCGTCTGCGCCTTTGGTGGGACGGTGCAGCGGCGTGTACTCGACCAGCGGCCGGTCAGAGATGATGACGCCCGCCGCATGAGTGCTGGCGTGGCGTGTCACGCCTTCCAGCTTTTGCGCGGTGTCGAGCAATTGACGCAAATAGTCAACCTTCTTGTATTTTTCTGCCAGCTCGGGCACCTGCTCGATCGCTTCGGCAATCGAGACGGGCTTGCCGGGGATGGCAGGGATCAGCTTGGCGACGTTGTCCACTTCGCCCAATGGAATATCGAGCGCACGGCCCACGTCGCGCACGGCCGCCCGCGCCCCCATCGTTCCATAGGCAATGATTTGCGCCACGTTGGTCTGGCCGTATTTTTGGACGGTATACTCGATCAGTTCGCCGCGCCGGTCATCGGGAAAGTCCATGTCAATATCGGGCATCGAGATGCGGCCTGGGTTGAGGAAGCGCTCAAAGATCAGATGATGCGCCAGCGGGTCGAGCCGTGTGATGCCGGTACAGTACGCCACGATCGAGCCTGCGCCCGACCCCCGCACGTTCCACCAGATGTCTTTCTCCTTGGCGCGGCGCGTCAAGTCCCATACGATGAGGAAATAGTTATCAAAGCCCATCTCGTGAATGACGCCCAGCTCATAGTCCAATCGCTGGCGGATGTCGGGGTCCTGCATCCGCGCGCTGTAACGTTCGCGCAGACCTTTTTCGCACAGTTGGCGCAGGAACGATTCCGCCGTGTAGCCGGCCGGAACGGGAAACACGGGCAGGTGATAGCCCTTGGGGTCCAGGTTGACGTTGCACATTTCGGCAATCGCCAGCGGCGTGACGAGCGACTCGGGCGCTTCCGCGCCAAACAGCGCGGCCATCTCCTCATCAGATTTCAAATAGTACGAGTGATCCGTCATCCGCATCCGGCTGGGCTGGCTCACCAGGCTGCCCGTGCCGATGCACAGCAAAACGTCCTGAGCGTCCCAGTCGTCGGCGTTGATATAGTGGACGTCGTTGGTCGCCACTGTCTTGAGGCCAAATTCGCGGCTCATACGAATCAATTGCGCGTTGCACTTGTCCAGGCCGGGGATGCCGTCGTGCCATTGCAGCTCGATGTAATAGCGTTCCGGGCCAAAGACCTCTCGATACCACGAGAGGGCGCTGTGGGCCTTGTCCGGCTGACCCTGGAGCAAGAGATGCGGTATTTCGGACGAGCCGCAGCCGCTCAGGCAAATGACGCCTTCGCTATGTGCGGCCAGAGTCTCCTTGTCCACGCGCGGCTTGTAGTAAAAGCCTTCCAGTTGGGCGATGCTGGCGAGTTGATACAGGTTCTGGATGCCGACGTCATTCTGCGCCAGCAGCAACAGGTGATTTGGGCTTTTGTCTTTCTGCGGGTCGCGGTCCGTGCGCGAGCGCGGGGCCAGATAGGCCTCGATGCCGATGATGGGCTTGACACCGGCCTTTTTGGCTGCGTTATAAAACTCGATGGCGCCGAACATGACGCCGTGATCGGTGAGCGCGATGGCGGGCTGGTTCAGCGCTTGGGCTCGCTCGACCAGCTTGTCGATTTTGCTCAATCCATCGAGCAGTGAATATTCGCTGTGCACGTGAAGGTGGACGAATGGGTTTCCCATAGTTTTTTAGTTTACTAATTCGACAGCCCGTTAGTTGTCAATCCGTCGTGGGGCAGGGGGAGTCTTTCGATGTCCGAGAGAATTATACCACAAGCTCGCAAAGGAACGAGTGCCGTGTCGAAACTTTAAGGCAGAAGGCTCTAAAACCCAGATTTCAAATGTCACATATCAAATGGTATAATAGCACCACAAGTGTGATCCGAAATCCGCCATCCGAGATCTAGAATTGACATGCCAGAATTGCCAGAAGTCGAAACGATTGTCCGCAAGTTGAGGAAGGGCGAGCCGGTCGAGCGCGGCCTGCCTGCCTACCCACCGCCGGTCGGCCACGTCATCGTGCGGGCCTGGACGGATTGGCCTCGCGCGGCGTATCCTTCGGGCGACGTCATCCTCCAACGACTTCCCAATCACCGCATAGAATCCATTGGCCGTCGCGGCAAATACATCCTCTTCAACTTGTCAGCCCCCACCAGCACCTTGCTCATACACCTCAAGATGAGCGGGCGATTGGACGTGCTGCAAGCGGGGATGCCGCGCGACAAGCACGTTCACTTTATCTTTTCCCTCGACAATGGCTACGAGGTGCGCTTTAAAGACCCGCGTAAATTCGGGCGCGTCTATTTTGTGAGCGACCCGGATATAGTCACAGGCTCGCTCGGGCCGGAGCCGCTCGATTCTGCGTTCACGCTCAAGGTGTTTCGGAGATTGATGGGAACAAAATCTGGTGCGCTCAAGCCGCTGCTGCTCGACCAGACCTTTATCGCCGGCATCGGCAACATCTACGCCGACGAGGCGTTGTGGCGGGCGAAGCTTCATCCATTGCGACGCGCGGGGACGCTTGCGCCTGACCAGGTGGCGGCGCTGTATCGCGGCATCCGCGCCGCGCTTGCGGATGGCATCCGGCATGAAGGCGCGGCGATTGACTGGGTTTATCCCGACGGCAATTATCAGGATCATTTTCGCGTGTACGGGCGGACGGGCCAGCCCTGTCGACGCTGCGGCACAAAAATCCGGCGCATGGTCGTGGGTCAGCGCGGCACGCATTTTTGCCCCAACTGCCAGCGCCGTGCGCGTTCATAGGAGATTCACCGTGCAAGAAGCAATGCCGATTCTGGTTATGCTGGGCGTCGTTATGCTGGCGCTCATCTTGTTGCTGCTGGGCATCGTTACACGAGGCCGTTCCAGGAAAGCGCACGAGCCAGTCAATACGATGCCGGATGCCTCACCATTGACCCAAGCCAGTCAGGGGGTGGCCTCGTCTCCTTCGCCGTCCGAGCCAATCCGCATTTTTCTCGAGCCTGGCGGCGCCACCACTGTCGAGATCGAGAGGCGGCGCTTTAGTCAGATGAGTGACATCGGCGACGAACGTTTGGCTCAGCGCGCGCTGGCTGCTCTAGGCGCGCTGCAGCGCTTTAGCGGCACACCTGCACTGCGCGTTGGGTACACCCCTCAAGGGTGTCCTGGGGACAACGCCGCAGGCGCACACCTGCACTGCGCGCAGGCGCAAGTGAGTGTCACGCCGCTCAGGCAGACGCTTGCTTTAAATGATGAGCTGCGGGCCGGGCACACCCCGGCGGATGGAGAATTGGTGATCGAATTTCAGGGGCAGCGGTTTCGCCGCCTGACGGATGTCCGCGACGCGGAAACGGGCCGCCGGTTGTTGGCCATGCTCAGCGAGCTGGCAAAGTTTAGCCAGGGGTTGGCTGTGCCTCTGGCCAAAAGTGCTGAACCGGCGCCTCTCTCCGAAGACAAATTCCTGGGGCAATTGGTTGCGTCTCCATCCGAGCCTGCGCCGATCAAAATCCCATCGCTCGTTGAATCGCTGCGTGGTCCAGCGCGCAAGCCAGGGCCGATGCCGGTGGGCATTGCCGGGCTGGTGGAGCAAGTGCTGCAACAGCAACTGGTGGACAACTCGGCCTTACTGGGACGCTCGATCCACATCGTCACGGCGCGAGATGGCAGCCTGAATGTCCAGGTCGAGGGGCAATTACTTTCCTGGCCGGACAGAGTGTCCGAACTGGCTGTGCGAGAAGCAGTTCTAAAGGCAGTTCGAACGTGGGAAGCGAACGCGGGGCGGTAAGATCAACGAGGTGGGGATAATCCCACGAGGTCGCCCCTAGGAAAAATCCGGTTCGGGAATCACGCTGTAGCGATCACCTTGTTCAACCAGCCGACCTACCGGCACCTGCGGGTCGTGCTGAAAAACAATGATCGCCTGCCGCTCGGCCAGCCAACGCTGCCAGCGGCGTTTGGTTTCAATCGTCGTCATCGGGTCGAGGTCGTAAGCGCTCACCCACGCCAGTCGCTCCAGGTGCCAGCGAAAAAAAGCCAGGTCGCTCATAAAGACCACCGCCTGACCACTTGCCGGCGGCTCGATCACGATGGCCTGCATCCCCGCCGTGTGACCGGGCGCAACGGCAACACGCACGCCGCGCGTGATGGGCGTGTCGCCGTTTAGCAGGCACAGTCGTCCCGAAGCTTCCAGTGGGTCATAGTTGGCGCTCAAGTACGTGGCGCGCGTTCGCTCGTTGGGATGATGTGCGTCGTCCCATTCGCGCTGCTGCACCCAGTATTTCGCGCGCGGAAACGTGGGCACCAAGTGACCGTCGAGAATGCGGGTGCTGCTGCCGCAGTGATCGGCGTGCAGGTGTGTGAGGATGACAAGGTCCACGTCTTCCGGGGAGACGCCGTGACGCGCCAGGTCATCCACCAGCCCGCCCTGGGGGCGTTCCAGCACAAAGTTTTGCTGCTCGGCTATCTCCTGCGTAACCTTGTCGCCCATCCCGGCATCCACCACAATCGTCGCCTGCGGCGTGCGAACGAGGAGGCAGCGCAGTGACATCGGAACACGGTTTTGCGCATCGGGCGGCAGCAGCTTTTCCCACCGTACCTTGGGCACCAGCCCAAACGATCCACCGCCATCCCACCACGTCGTTCCATCGCTGAGCGGGATCAATTCAAAATCGCCGATCTTCACGATCTTCATCGGCTGCTCCTCGCAACTAGAACCGGCGCAACTCGGCTTGGAAGCGAGCCTCCAATGCGGCCTTTTCGTTCGGAGGCAGGAAGGCGACCCTGACCGCCGTCATGATCATTTTCTTGAGATCATTCATGGACATGCCCATGCCGGCGATGACAAGGAAATACTCGTCACTCAGTGTCGTATCGGAAATGCTGGGGTCGTCGGTGTTGATCGTGACCTTGATGCCCAACTGGTACAAATCAGGCAGGGGGTGGTTTCTCATCAGGCGCACCACGCCGGTCTGGTAATTGCTGGTCGGGCAGATTTCGAGCGGCGTGCCCCGGTCACGCACCAGCCGGGTGACATCCGAGTTTTCGATACAGCGCACGCCGTGGCCGATCCGATCTGGATCAAGCAGCTCAATAGCCTCGCGCACATTTTCCGGACTGCCTGCCTCGCCTGCATGGACGATCACACCCAGCCCGGCCTCCCGCGCGTGTTGAAAGAGCGGGATAAACGGTTGTAGCGGATAGTTGACCTCGTCGCCCGATAGGTCAAGCGCTACGACGCCGCGGTCCTGATGCTGTATGGCGGCCTCGACGATCTCCTCTGCAGAGTCTGTCTCCTGGCGCGTGAGCGAGACGATCAGCCGCACGACAATGTCGTGATCGGCCTGGGCGCGGGACACGGCTTCCCATACCCAGTCCATCACGTCCGAATATCGAAAGCCTCTTTCGCGCGCCAGCGCCACGGGATTGAAGCGCAACTCTAGGTATTTTAGATTGTCCGAGGCAGCATCGGCCACGGCCTCGTACGCAATGCGCTCGATGGCTTGCTCAGTTTTGTAGAACCGGCGCAAGAGTTTGAACTTTTCCAGAAAGCGATAAAAGTCCTGCGCGCCAAAGTCCTGCGCGTAATCTTTGGTGACCTGAACGTAGGGGCGCAACTTTTCAAGGTCGTAACTTGGCAAGTCCACGCCGTGTTCCAGAGCGATGCTGGTCAGCGTTTCCAGGCGCAGGCTGCCTTCCAGATGCCGGTGCAGGTCAATCTTGGGCATGGATTGCAGGGTCGTGCGCAGGTCCTGCACAGGGTTCGGTGCATCCGGGTTGTTTGCGGTGAAAACAGTGCTCGTCAGTTCGTTCCTTCCCAAATTCGTTGTTCGCTCCGCCGAACTTGCGTGTCACCGCGGCGTCTCCGCTTTAGGCAACGTAAAGAAAAACGTGCTGCCCTGGCCTATCTGGCTTTTCACCCAGATACGTCCGCCATGCGCTTCCACGATGCGTTTGACGATGGTCAATCCCAGCCCGGCTCCGCCGAACTTGCGTGTCGCTGAACCGTCCACCTGGTAGAACCTCTCGAAAATCCGCCCGACCTGGTCTTCGGCGATGCCGATGCCGGTGTCGGATACACTGGCCTGCAGCATGGCGCCGATGTCCTCAAGCTGCACCGTAATGGTTCCCCCGTGCGGACTGAACTTGATCGCGTTGCCGATCAGGTTATCCAGAACCTGGTTGATGCGGTCCCGGTCGGCCCGCGCCGGGGGCAGGCCAGGCGCGACATGGCTTCGCACTGCGAGCGCGACACTCGCGCCTGCGCGCAGTGCAGGTGTGCGCGCCGCCCGCGAAGCGGCCACGGCTTGATTGCTTTGCACAGCTCGCCGCACGACCTGCGCCAGGTCCAGCTCGGTCAGTTGAAGCGACTCGTGCTCGATCTGCTGCAAGAAGATAATGTCCGAAACGAGACGGGCAGTCGTGTCGGTCTTTTCAGCCACGATGGACAGGCTCTCGCGCTGGCGCTCATTGATCTGGCCCATGTCACCATCGAGCAACATCTCCACGTAGCCTTTGACGAAGGTGAGCGGCGTGCGCAGCTCGTGGCTCACGTTTTGGACGAGCTCATCTTTCAGTCGGTCAATTTCCTGCAGTTCAGCATAGGCCTTTTCCAGGTTCAGGGCGCGCTCTTTGAGGTCTTCGTACAGGCGCGCATTTTCAATCGCCACAGCGGCCTGGGCCGCGGCGATGGTGAGCAGCCGCTCGTCGTCGAGCGTAAAAGCGTGTGGCACGTCCTGATCCACGGCCAGCGCGCCGATGACGCGCTCGCGAACCATCAATGGCACGCACAGCAGCGAACGAACGGACGGGTCAAAAAATTCGTTGTGAAATTCGTTGTGAAAATCAATCTGGTGTGTGTCCGCCACACGGATCGGCTGGCCGGTGGAGGCTACCCGGCCGACAATGCCTTCGCCCCATTGAAGCCTGGCGGCGTTTTTCCACTTGTCTTGCAGCCCGGCTCCCACGTGAATTTTGAGCGTCTGATTAGCCGGGTCGGCCAGCCAGATGTTGGCGCTGCGGCAGTGCAGCACTTGCTTGAGCGAAGCTACGCTCGATTCCAGCACCTCGTTAATGTCCAGGCTGGTGCTCATCTTCTGTGCGAAGGAATACAGGGTCGCAACTTCGTCCAGCCGGCGGCGCGTTTCTGCATAAAGGCGCGCGTTTTTGATGGCGATCCCGGCCTGATTGGCAAAGACGGCTGCCAGATCCACCTCTTCCGAGGTGAACTTGCGGGTGACGGCTTTGCTGTAGATGACCAGTGTTCCTTCGAGTTGTCCTCCAATCACCATCGGCACCGCCAGCGCAGAGCACAACCCTTCGCGCTCGATGAGCGGCAGATCTCCGAGTGGCTGGCGGGCCAGGTCTTCAATCGTCAAGGTTCTATACGGGTTGCGCAACTGCATATCCTCAACGCGTGAGCGGAGGACGCGTTGGTTTTCGATATATTCAGGCGATAGGCCATGGCTGGCGCGGATGGTCAGGTACGCGCCCTGGTGCGCGCTCTCGAGCGCGCCACACCTGCACTGCGCGCAGGCGCAAGTGTCATCATTCCACATCAACAGGCTAGAGGCCTGCGCATCAAACGTGCGCGCGGCCTCGTCCACGACGAGTCGTAGCAGGGTATCCAGCTCTAGCTCGGCGTTGATGCCTGCGGCAGTCACTTGCAGGCCCTCGAGCTGCTGGCGGCGTTGCCGCTCCAGCTCGTACAGGCGCGAGTTCTCAATGATCACAGCCAGTTGACTGCCCGCCGTCACCAGCACGCGCTCGTCTGCTTCGGAAAAAGCGTTGGGGCGAGGGCTTTGCACGTCCACCACGCCGACCAGGCGCTCGCCGGCTTTGAGCGGCACGGCCATCTCGGACTGGGTGTCCGGGATGCCCGGCAGATAACGTGGGTCGGCGCTAACGGCGCCCACTCGCACGGGCAGGCCGGTGGCTGCCGCTGCTCCCACGATGCCATGGCCCAGCCCAACGCGCAAATTGCGCGCCAGGTCGCCTTCCGTGCCAGAGTGGGCATACAGGTCTACTGTCGCCATCCGCGCCTCATCAGTGTTGTTGACGAGAAACAGGCCCAGGTGCTCAAAGCCCAATTTGTGCCGCAAGGCCTTGACGGTCCGCGCCACCACTTCGGCCAGCTCAAGCGTGGAGGTGGCGGCCAGCCCCACCTCGTGCAGCGCGGTCAGGTCGTCCAACCGGCGGCGGGTCTCTTCGTACAATTGCGCGTTGTCAATCGCGCTGGCAGCCTGGTCCGCCAGCAGTGTCAGAACGCGCAACTCTTCGGCCGTAAAACTGTGCGGCGTGAGGAAGGCGATGCTGAATACACCCAGCCGCCGATCCTGTTCTAATGGCCGCCGACTGGCGCGGCGTAATGGAAACCCGGCAATGGCCCCCACACCCCACGCTTTGGTCTGATCGGCGGTATACAGGGGATGTGACTGCGCGTCGTTGATGACAATCGGCCCATCGCTGCGGAGCGTCCGCGCCGTCAGACCATCGCGGCGCGGTTGGGTGACGGCCGGCTGGCGGCTGCCGTTCTTCCACAGCGCCGTCCCGAAAATAAACTCGTCCTTGTCGGCGTCGTACAAGAATATGTGAACGTCGTCGGCGCGCACCAACTGGAGCGCGTTCCTGGCGATCTTGTCCAGTACACTCCGGATGTCCAGGGACGAGCTGATTTCCAAGCTGACCTCTTGCAAGGCGGTCAGCTCCGCCACGCGCTGGCGGGTCTCTTCATAGAGTTCGGCGTTCTGGATGGCAACACCCAGTTGCACGGCGAGCGTCTCCATCGCTCGCACGTCATCCGGGCCAAAGGCGTTGCACTGCTCGTGCTGAGCGTCGAGCACGCCGAGGACACTTCCGCTGTGGACAATCGGCACGCACAGCTCTGCGGCGACGTTTTCTTCGTTCGGCAGGCGGCGCATGTAATGTGGCTCCAGCGCCACATCGTTCGCCAACAATGTCTGGCCGTGTGTGGCGGTATAGCCGATCATACCCACGTCCACGGGCTGGCGATAGTCCTTCAACTTGCCGACCGGATGACCGCCGGCATTCGCCCGCAACACGGCTTCTTTACGCTCTGCGTCCAGCAGATACAACGCCACGTTAAAGTAGCCGAATGACGTTTGGATAGCGTGGGCGGTGCGCTGCAGCAAGTCGGGCAGGTCGAGCGTAGAGGTGGCCTGGCGGGCGACTTTGTTGATGAGCGCTAGGTGCGCGCTACGGCGGCTCTCGGCTTCGTAGAGGCGCGCGTTGTCAATCGCCAGGCCAACTTGATCGGCAATCGCGGTGAGGAGTGACACGTCGTGCGGCGCAAAGGTGTGCGGCCGGTAGCTCATGGCGCTTAGCACGCCCACCGCCTTGCCACGCGCGCGCATGGGCGCCAGCACCATCGCCTGGACGCCTTCTTGCTCAAAGGCGGGCACAGCCAGACGCGGGTCGCCCTCGACCCTGCCCGTGACGATGGGGATGCCGGTGGCAATGACCTGGCCAGACATTCCCGTGCCCAGCTTGACCCGGATGCCCTCGGCTATATGCTTGTGTCGCCAGCCCCGGTGAGCGCGGATGACCAGCTCGCCGGCCCCTTCGTCCACCAGCGAGATGGCCCCGGCCTCCACGCCGATCACTTCCAGCGCCTTGTCCAGTGCCACGTGAAGTGTCACTTCCAGGTCCAGTGATTGGCTGACGGTGGCGGCGACGGCGTCGAGCGCGCCGAGCATATTGGCCCGGCGCAGCGTCTCTTCGTACAAGCGAGCGTTCTCAATGGCCACGGCGGCTTGGTCTGCCACGGCCTGCAACAGCGTCAAGTCTACCGTCGCAAATGCAGCCAGGCGAGAGCTTTGCAAGTCAATGGTGCCCACCACTTGCCCGCCGTGTACCAAGGGGAGGACCAACTCGGATCTCATGCGCGGACTCTCGACGAGCCGGACATAGTCGGGGTCATTCAGTACATCGTCTACAATGCATACCTGCTGGGTGTGGTAGGCCCGGCCATTGATGCCCTGAGTGAGCTTGATCTGGATACCTTGTAGCTTGCGTTGCGCGCGAAGAGAGTAGCCGCGCAGCACGCGCTGCTCAAAGCAATCCACATCGGGATTGATGGTACAGATTGCTCCGTGGCTGGAGCCTGCAACGCGCATGGCCTCGTCCAGCGCTACCTGCAAGACGACGTTCAATTCCAGGCCCGTGGAAAAGGCCCGGCTCATTTGGGCGAGCACATCGAGCTTTTGGCTGTGCGCCCGTTCGATCGCGCGCTGGCGCGCGCATTCGACCGTCAGGCTCGTTAGGTCAGCCAGCGTGGTCAGCAATTCCAATTCGTCCAGAGTGAACGGCTTGAGCGCGCGGCGAAAGACGGCCAACACGCCGTGAGGTGGATCGCCTCCGATGAGGGGCGCCAGCGCCACGGCATTGACTTGTTCACTGCCCAGCTCGCACGTCGACAGGCAGCGTTTATGGCGGCTAGAGTCGTATGCAATTGCCTGTGGTCCACTGTCACCGAGGGCCGCGCGTCCAATCAATCCCCGGCCGACCCGCACGACAAGTTTCCTGTCGACAGGGTCACGCGGAGCGTGCCAGCCGACAGCAGCTCGAAAGACCAGCTTCTTGCGCTCTGCGTCCACCAGTGCGATTGCGCCGCCGTCCGCGTCGAGCGCCTGGCACACGCACAACAGCGCCCGGTGCAGACCTTCGTCCAGGTCGGGCGCTCTGGCCAGGGCGGCAATGACGGACCGGACAACTTGCGGCAGGGTCAGGGGATGTTCGGCCTCGGAGTTGATCTGCACACAGCGCCCCTCGGCGTCGAGCGCGAGGGTAGCGGATTGCACTTGCGGCGAGACGGCCGGGGGGCGAGGCCGCGGCGGAGGCGAAGCGGAACGCAAAGGGCGGGTCTTGCGGTCCGCCGTACGCTTGCCCCTGGGATTTCCCAGGGGCTTGTCCCTGGGACTTGTCAGGAGCTTGCCCCTGGGACTTGTCAGGAGCTTGCGCCTGCTCACGACAGCTTCTCCTTGAACAGCCAGCTCCAGTAGCGCCAAGCCAAGGCCACGCTGATCACCATGGCCAGGACAAACGGAATTTGATAGACAACCGGCGAGAAAAACGGTGCGCTCACAATACCGGTGGACAGTTCCGGCGCAAGTGCCACGCTGTTGAGGGTCACGCGGGCCAGGATTGAAACCGTCAGCAATCCAATGGCGACGTAAAAGCCGCGATAATACGGCGGCATCTTGGTGACCGCACCGAGCCGTCGGCTCAGATTGGCAAAGATGTACAGCATGTAGGCCACTGCTACCAATCCAATCACGCCTAGAGGAGTGATGAGTAAATTCACCTGCGGCCTCCGGTCATCAGACGCAACAGGAACATGCCCAGGCCGATGAGCGCGATACCGCCAGCCAGTTGCAGGCTGTCGCCAGCCAGTCGCACCGGGCTGCTCGCCAGTCCGGGACCGCTCCTGGCCGCCTCGCCCCGCGCAGCGTCCCCAGCGATGGCATAACAGAACCCGCCCAGAAACAACAGCACTATCGGGAGAATGAGCAGCCGGAAATGCGTGGGCTGCCGGGACGTCACCTCGTAAAAATGTGCGATGCGATACAGCACGAGCAGCAGGGCAACGACTCCAATCCAAGACAGCAGAGTGAGGATGCGATCAAGAATATTCATGGGCACTCGTGCGTGAAACGGGTCGCTGACCATCGGCTCGCGGGCCTACAACTTGCGCTTTTTGCCTGGCGCAACAAAAGCCTCGATGAACGAATCGGCCATGCGGCGCGGGCTGCCGCTCATGATGCCCTCGCGGCCCTCAAACTTGCTGCGGACCTCGATACCGGTCGGAGTGATTTCGAACTGGCGGATGTCCTTGGCGTGATCGCTGCCGCGCAGCTTGAGCACGAGCAGCGCCTTGCGGATGGCGCTTTCGATTTCGACATAACGGAGCATGATGTAGGAATCCACGATGAATGCGGCGTCTTCTTCCGAGCTTTCACCTTCGCCGATAAAGGTGTGCGATTCGCGTGTGAGGATGCTCGTGAGTCCTTCGCGCTTGAGCGAGTTCACAAAGCTGAAAAGTATGCTCCTCAGTTCCGCCGGGTCGTCGGTTAGCCGCTCAAAGTGCGACAGGCTGTCCACCAGGATACGCTTGGCGCCAATCTCGCGTGTCAAGGCTTCGATGCGCCCGCCGACGCGCTCCAGGTCGGCCTTGCCGACTTCGGGACTGGTCATGATGACACGCAGCTTGTCAGCCTGCTCCAGTTGGCGAAAGTTCCAGCCAAAGGCTTGTGCATCGTGATAGTATTGCTGCGGAAACTCTTCGAACGACATGATCAAGCCCGGCTCGTTGAATTGGGTGATCCCGTTGTAGATGAATTGCATCCCCAGGGTAGATTTGCCGGTGCCGGGCGCGCCTTCGACCAGGTTGGCGGTTTCTGGCAACAAGCCGCCGTTGACCATTTCGTCCAGTCCCTTGATGCCGGTTCTAACGCGATCCATGTTGTGCCTCCGCACAAATTATCAATTATCAATTACCAATTGGTAATTGGTAAGATGGTCACCGCATACCCCGGATGATATGATAGATGGCTTTGACGCGGAACTGGCGGTCGTCGCAAGCCAGGATGAACTGATCTACCAATGAGCGCATCGCCGCATCCTCGATGAGTGAATACACGGTCAGGTCGCCGATGCGCTGGCGGCGGAGCACGCCTGCCCCCACCAATTCGTCCATCTCGACCTCGATAGTGCCCACGTCGCGTCCTGCATAGCGGGCGATATTTTCTGCCGTGTCGGTCGTGTTGGGATTCTCGTGGAAAAAGCGCACCAGGTCCCACTTGACGAACGTATTGACCTTGTTCTTGAGGAACTCGAGCAGTTGTGGGGCCATATCACCCATGAGTCGCGCGGCTAGGTCATTGCTTGCCATTGTAGATTCCTCCGCTCGTTCCGCTGGCTAGAGCGTCGCATGAGACGAAATCACCCGTGGCCTAAAGATGTCGCCGGGTCATTGGCCAGCGAATGGATGTCGGACGTGTCTGAATTCCAGTAGATCAAGTTTACCATATCCCACTTGATAAAGGAATCAGGCTCAACCGCCCTCTATCGGCGTCGCTTGCCGCGATCTCCGGGCGCAGCCGGCCGACTCGTTGCGGGCTGCGGAGCAGGAGCGCCTGGCAGGGGCGAGCCCAGCTTGCCATGACAATGTTTATATTTCTTGCCGCTGCCGCACGGGCACGGGTCGTTACGCCCGATGGTTTGCGAAGCGGCGGTCTTGACCGGCTTACGGCCAGTCCCGCCCGTCGAAAGATTGGTGCGCAGAGCTGTACGCGGCGGCGGAGCTGTGGGCTGTCGGAGCTGTACGCGGAAGATGTCGCGCGCTACAATCTCGCGCACATTGTCCAGCAAGCCCTCGTACATTTCAGAGGCCTCTTTACGGTAAGCGACCAGCGGGTCTTGTTGGCCGTAGGCGCGCAGACCGATGCCTTCGCGCAGCCCGTCGAGGTCGGTCAGGTGGC
>CAYGWJ010000396.1:0-6327 GCA_964353405.1 uncultured Anaerolineae bacterium | reverse complement strand
GTGGCATATTCGCCTTGCTGCCGCTGATGGTCGGCGCGATCGGTTCTGTTGGCGGCTGGCAGTTCATTGTGCCGGTCGCGATTCTCGCGGCGGTCAGCGCAGCGTTCCTTGCCCTCATCATCGCGCTTGATATCGACGGGGTGCGTGACCTGATGCGTGCACAACGCGCGCACACTCGCCTGGATGTGGCGCGCCTCCTTTCAACGGCTGTCATCGCCGTGTTCGTGGCCGTAGTGAGCTTCTTGCAGGCCACCCGCCCGGGGAGCGAGGTCGGCGATGCCGGTGTGTTCGCCCTCGGCGCTGCTGGTGTAGGGGCCATAACGATGGCGGTCACCAGCGCGATCCACGGCCGCTTGGATAGGCGAAGATGAGATCATCTCATCTCCGTGGAGACTGATGGTGTGACCGATGCCCGCAGAGGACGAATCTGCTTGCTAGACCCAGAAGGGGGAGAATCCATGAGCAGTCTCTACGATGAACTGTCCGAGAAGTTGAACAAGGACCCAAGACTTATCAAGAGGGGTGGCGCGAGATACGACCTCGGCCTCCTCCTGTTCAACGCAAGAGATTCACTGCGGGAGCTATGGGACGCGGCTGAGAGTGAAGTCACGGAAGCCAAGCGTGAGGGTTATCACCCGTCCGAACTTTTGCAAGCCGCCGTCGAGAAGCTGCGTCCGATATTCGGGGAGAGGAGCCATCCAGGGACTCGACGAACAAGCGCATCAACCTGACGCGCACACGGTCTTGAGACAAAGGCTCGTCGTGCAACCCGGCGGGGTGATCGAAATCCGCTTGGCGCGGCTGCTCAAGCTTGGTCGAACTCGTTACGGTCAATGCCCAGCTCGCGCAGGATGCGTGAGAGCAAAGCGGGGTTAATGTCCTTGTTGCGGTGATAAGGGACCGGCGCCTGCTGGCCGGTGGTCAGGTTGCGCCAGATTTCGTGACTGCCCGCGCCAAAGCGTGTAAAATGGCAGCCCAGGCGCCTGAGCTTGCGGGTCAATTCAGCTTATTTCATGCCGGTATGGCAATACGCGCATGAAACGGCAGTGACGGCACAGCGCGCAGTGTAAGCGGCAGCGGATCGCCGGAAGCCTGCATCGAGGCGATGAGGGCTGAAGCGACCTGGGGCGCTAACACCAGCACCTCTTCGGGAGTATCACCCGCCACGATGAGATTGGGCAGGTCGGGGCTGGTGGCCATATAGCCATAGTCGCCGGCGTCAGTCAGTTGTTCAATCTGGATGTCCAATTCATACAAGACGGGTTTTTCCATGTGCCACCTCTGGGTTGATTATAACACGTGGCGCAAGATGGATGCAAACGGCGAAAATCAAATGTCCACACGTTGCAGACCTTATTCCGCCGGCAAGCCTTCCCGCATCGAGTGGCCGGGCGATATTCCGGCAAAGGGGTCATCAGATGTAGTGGAGTTGGCCGCGCATCTCGTCCGACGTCACCGTGTCCAACAAGGCCAAGAGCTTGTGGACGACGACGGATTGTTCAGTCATCTATGGGGACCCGGTTCAGCGCAATGTACCGCTCGATTTCGTCGCGGTGGTCGTCCTAGTAGCTCAGCGCGTCAAAGATGTGCGCCAGGCGCAGGTGCGGGACGATTGCGCGCAATCGTGCGCGCAATCGTGCGCGCAATCTCTTCCGGCGCGTCGCCAAACTTCCAGTGCTCGACGACCGCGCGCACCGGCGTGCGCGTCCCGGTGATGATGGGTTCGCCGCCCAGGATGCTTTCCACCCGCATGATGTGCGGGTGATCGGTGCTTGCGCCTGCCGGCGCTGGTTGGGGCGTGACCAGGCGCTGTAACTGGGCCAGTTGCTCTTGCAGGAGGCTGATTTGACGGGCGACCCGTTGAGTGTCCACGGCAACTTCAGACATAGCAATTTCCCTTTATCTTATCGGACTCCCGAACTTGTTCGGGCCACTGCCTCAACAAGTTGAGGACTCCACGTAGTTGTGGACTCCACGTAGTTGTGGGTAGTCACCAGCGATCCTACTTGACGGCGGCCGATTCCCGTGTATAATTCGTACCATCTTATCAGGAGAAAGGAGACGAGCAACATGCGACAATTGAATGTGCTTGCTTGTGCCGTGAATTTCGGTCTTGCTCGCCGCTCTCCTGAACGGGGCGTGTAGCGCATTCTGCGCCACAGCTTATCTGCTCAGGCCATGAGCCGGTGACGAGACCATCCGGCTCATGGCTTTTTTTGTCGAGCGGCACGCGGGCCGCCGCCGTTCGGAAATCGCTTGTTGCGAGGCCATGAGTGATACATCGTTCGTGGCCTCGCTCTTTTTGGAGAAATATCTGCCATGCCGATTAGTGAGGAAAAACGATGGCAGCATTATCAAGCTGCCAAGACCACGCGCCTGGCGCGCAAGGAAATCAAACACAACCGCAAACCCAAAGGCGGACGCCGCAGGGAGAATAGTGCCGAAACACTGTATAACCCGGACACGCCGGAGGAGCCGGCCACGCCGCAGTCCGAGCGCGTGATGCCGCGCGGCGAGCGCGAGCGCCGCCGCGCCGTGATGACGGCGGCGCTGACAAGGCTGGATCAGGAACAAGGCGCGCCGGATGGCCTGACGGCTCAAGAGACCGCGGGCGTGCGTGGCGTCGTCGTCCAGGTGAGCAGCAGCTTGTGCCGTGTAGATGTGGACGGCCAGGACCTGCTGTGTGGACTGCGCGGCTCGCTCAGCGCGCAAGAGACCGGCTTTACCAACGTCGTGGCCGTGGGCGACCGGGTGACCGTTTCGCCCGACGGCGCAGGGCGGGGTGTTGTGCAAGCCGTCTTGCCTCGCCGGAGCGTGCTGGCGCGTCCCGACGTGTTCGCCAGTCACTTGCAGCAGGTCATCGTCGCCAATGCCGACCAGTTGCTCATCGTCGCCTCGTGGCGCGAGCCACCGGTTTGGCTGGAGCTGATTGACCGCTACCTCATCGCCGCCGACCGGCACAACCTGTCAGCCGTCATCTGCATCAACAAGGTTGACCTGGCGGCCGATGAAGCGATCTGCCGGGCGGAATTGAGGCCCTACCTTGACCTGGATTTTCGGGTCCTGTTCACCAGCGCGCTCAGCGGCGCCGGGGTGGACGAGCTGCGCGGTCTGCTGCGCGACAAGACCACGGTGTTGGCGGGACTTTCGGGCGTAGGCAAGTCAACGCTACTCTCGGCCGTTCAACCTGGACTGAGACTTTTAACGGGCAACGTGAGTGATTCCGGCGAAGGCCGCCACACGACCTCGCAGGTGACGATGCTGAAACTCGACATGGGCGGCTTTGTCGTGGATACGCCCGGTATCCGCGAGTTTGGGGTGAGCGGCCTGCAGAAAAGCGACCTGGTGCGCTTTTATCCCGAAATGGCCGCCCTGGCGGGCGACTGCCGCTTTGGCAACTGCTCGCACATCACCGAGCCGGACTGCGCCGTGCGGGCGGCGGTCAGGCAAGGGCGCGTGTCGGAAGCGCGCTATCACAATTACCAGAAAATCCATGTCACTCTGAGTTGATGGGACGAAAGACCGGGGACGAACGACGAAAGCGAGTTCCGCCATCCGTCGTTCGTCCCTCGTCGTTTAAAAGATGACCGGTCTGGTGTCTGGCGCAAAAGGCCGTAGCATAGCCGCTTGTCGGCGTGTTGGACGGGCACAACCCCTGGGACTCCCCAGGGGCAAGGCCCTCTGCTACCCAGTTATGTGTGTCTCAATTGAATCCAGGCCCCGCGCCTGGCGCTCTCCAATATCGCTTCCATCACTTTCATGTTTGCGACAGCGTCTTCAAGCGGGGTGGGCACGGGGGTATCGTTAAGAATCGAGAGCGAGAAGAGATCGCCCTGGATCGTATACTGGTCGCAAATATCCAGCACGATTTCGTCAATCTCTGCTCCGCGTTGATGCCACATCTTGCAGGGTTTACCCGGCGGGGCGTTGAATGGAATCTCGATCTCCACCCTCCCTTGTGTGCCATAGATATTGACCCGCTGATAAGGCACAAGCTGCGTTGCGTAGGTAAAGGTCGCTGTGCCATCGCCAAAATCCAGCAGGCCCGATGCGAGGCGGTCGGTCTTGAACTGCGGGTCGTATTCGACCATGCCGCACACGCGGACCGGCTCACCGTCGAAGATGAATCGTGACAGGGAGATGTTATAGCAACCAATGTCCATCAGCCCGCCGCCTCCAACATCTGCCCTGTTGCGAATGTTCTGTGGATCAGTGAGAAAATAGGAAAAGAACGAATGGATCGTTCGTAACTGGCCAATTTCACTGGCATTGACGAGTTGGCGCGCCCGCTGCCACTGTGGATGATGGCGGTACATGAACGCTTCCATCACCTTGAGGCGTGGGGTGCGTTTCGCAGCGTCAACGAGCGTCTGTGCTTCGGCCGATGTGAGGGCAAGCGGTTTCTCGCACAACACATGCTTGCCCGCCTGCAATGCCTTGAGTGACCAGGGCACGTGCAGGTTGTTCGGCAGCGGGTTATAGATCGCCTCGATCTCTGGATCTGCCAGCAGGTCCTCGTATGAACCATACGCCTTCGGGATGGCCAACCCCTCTGCCGCCGCCCGTGCTGATTCCAGGCTGCGCGACGCGATGGCGACCATTTCGCAGTATTCCCCGCGCTGCATGGCCGGGATGACCTTTTTCAGACCAATGTTCGCTGTGCTGAGCACACCCCAACGAATTTTACGCATATTGATGCTCCTCTCCTGGAATTCTGTTAAAAGATTGGTTAGCGCGCCAATCCGATGGGGTGCGTGTGTAGGGCAGGTTTCCATACCTGCCTCTTGGGGCGGCTATGGAAAGGGCGGCTATGGAAAGGGCGGCTATGGAAAGCCGCCCTACGGTATCCCATCACTTTGGCGCGCCTACAAAGATTGTATACCCATCGTCTGAGGTTTGTCAACCGGGCGAAATTCGCACTAACCACTGATCACTGCTCACTACCCACTGCCTTGCCCCTCACCGTCGAGATCGCCCCGCCACAGCCGGCGCATCTCTTCACAGGTCTCTAACAGCTCGTCCAGCTTGCCCTCTGCCTCGATGCGGCCCTCTTTGAGCACGACGATGTGGTCGGCCCGCCTCAGCGCCGCGCGCCGGTGCGAGACGACCAGGCACGTGGGGGCATTGGGGCCAACACTTGTGCGTTCAGACAGGCGATCCCATAGCGCGCGCTCTGTCTCCACGTCAAGCGCACTTGACAGGTCGTCAAAGACGAGCAGCTCGGGGTCGCGCACAAACATGCGTGCCGCGGCGGCGCGCTGAACCTGTCCGCCTGAAAGGCGCACCCCGCGCGGCCCGACGACAGTATCCAGCCCGTTGGTCAATGCCGCTACGTCTTCTTCCAGCACTGCCAGCCGGATCGCCTCGGACAGGTTGACTCTATCCTCCGGCAGACCCATCAGGATATTGTCGCGCAGCGTCTCGCTAAAAAGACGCGGCACCTGCGCTGTATAGGCGCAGCGCGGCGGGCGAAAGAACGTCGCGGGATCGTCCACGCGCGTGTCATTCCAGGCAATGTCGCCCCCTTGCCTGGGCAACAGACCCAGCAGCACGCGCACGAGGGTAGACTTGCCAGAGCCGATGCGTCCGGTGATGACGGTAAAAGAACCTCTCGGCAGACTCAGGTTGATATTCTCAAGTTGTCCGCGAGCTCTCTCGTCTCCATGTGTGGACGGATGACGATACGAGAGCGCACGCACTTCAATCCGCTCCAGGCGATCAAGCTCCGTTTTCGTTCTAAAGGGCACTGGCGGTATTTCGCCTCGCTCGTACACCGGGTGGTGTTCAACCAACACGTCCGGCGCTTCGGGCCGGATCAGTTCGACCATGCGCTCGATGGACACTTGCTGCGTTCGGAAATCGCCGACGAATGCGCCGAGGTCGGGCGGCAGGGCCGTGGTGAACCACAGATAGCTCACGAACAACGCAAAGTCGCCCACGGTAAAGGCGCCGTTGCTGATGGCCTGGCCCGACAGCAAGAGCACCACGCCAATGCCAAACGTCGCCGTCAGGTCAAACGTGGAATAAATCACGTCATTGATCAGGCGTGTGTTCAACTCGGCTTTGCGCCGCGTTTCGTTCAGCGAACGCAAACGGTTGACGACGCCCTCTTCGGCATTGGCGACTTTGATCGCTTGCGCCGCGCCAAAGACCTCTCCGATGAAGTCGGTCACCGCCCCGGTCGCCTTGCGGAAGGCCTCGCGGTAGCGCTTGATCCGGCTCAGCGTTAGGTTGACCACGACGGCAATAATGACCAGCGGAAGGAAGACAAAGAGGGTAATACGCACGTCGATGCGCATCATCACGATGACCGCCACCAGGGCAAAG
>CAYGWJ010000395.1:0-5504 GCA_964353405.1 uncultured Anaerolineae bacterium | reverse complement strand
CTCCAGTTGGGCCGGATCAGGTACCTGCTCAAAATATTCGCGGGCGGCGTGTTTCATCTGTCGCCACCATGTTGCTGCGTCAGGCGAAACGAATGTCGTCGTCTCCACGTGAACCCTGATATTGTGGAAACCGCTACTCCGAAGGACGATCTCGTATCCCTCGGGATTCTCCTTTTCGTAAGCGGAGATGCTTTTCCCAGTCGCTTTTACATACCCAGGCAGGTGTCTCTTAAATGCTTCAGCAATCCAATCGATATCACACTGTCTGATCCAGAAGCCGATGCCAACCTGGCCGCCCGGCTTCAGCACGCGCATGATTTCGGCCATCCTGCGATCGGGGGCGGTGAATTCCATGCGACCAAAGTCAAAGCAGTGATCCCATCCGATAAAGTTGGCCAACACAGAATGGAATGTCTCGGGTAGAAAGCCCAGAGAGGCAGCGTCCATCTGGGCAAATACCACGTTTCCCGGCTCATAATTCCTCACCTCGGTGAGGCCATCTTGTAGCCCGCCACCGTAAATATCTATCCCAACACCAAAGCCGTGTGTCCCCGCCTTTTTCATCGCCTTGAAGAGGACATTGCCGTCGTAGGTTCCAATATCCAATACGGCAGCGCCTTCGGGGATGGTGGCCAGGTCGGCCAGTCGTTCGGCAAAATAATTCCAATAGTCGGAGCCTGGTTGGCCCGACGGCTCAATGTAGCGTGCCCAAATATCTGCCAAGCTTCGCTCCTTGCAACATGCTCAAAAATTTCCTGCTCCGGGCAAATTTGCTAACACCTTGACACCCTCCATAATCAAGGCCGGACTCATCTCCCCCCTTGCTGCTTTTGAAGCAACTCTTTTAGCTGAACAAAGAATTCATTTCGCGCCTTTTCTATTCTCAAAGCTTCCTTGTAATCGAGCATAGCCTTGTCTTCAAACTTGAACCTGTCTGGTTCAACCTGTAACGCATAGGAATTGACCTGTCTTTTCCAAAACCATTCTGCGCAACAGAACAATTATTGTGCTGCGTGCGTTTCCACGCTGACTGGAAGGTCGGCGACAAACTCTGCTGCATACAAGGCCACTTGAGGTCTGCGACGATTGCCTCTCTGGGGTTTCAGATGTTGACCTTTACCTTTGTGTCTCCAGTCCGACACTTGGCGCAATAGCCGCTGAGAAACAAATGCACGTCGGCGACCTGGAGCCTCTCGCGTTTGCTCAGGGCGCGCACCGCCTGCATAACCTGGGGCGCGTCGAACTCGATCACTTGTCCGCACTTGCGACAGGTAAAGTGATAGTGCGGCTTTTCCGGCGCTGCCTCAAAGTGAGCGTGGCTCTCTCCCAGGGCATGATCTTTCACCATCCCCATTTCTTTCAGCACCGCCAGGGTGCGGTAGACGGTTGCCAGGCTGATCTTGGGATCGCTCTCTTTAGCCAAGGAATGTACTACCTCTACCTCCAGGTGTCCCGGATTCTCTTGTAGCACCTGCATCACCAGTCGCCGCTGGCGGGTGACCCTTCGACCGTTAGAGTGCAGTGATTCAGTCAGGCTTTTCGATTGAGCCATGCAGCACCTTTTTGAGAATAATTATCAATATTATGATACGCCCGGCTCCCTGGTAACGACAAGTGACAGATGTCACGAGGGAGACAAGTGAGGTGTCATTGCCGGGCGGCGTGTGCTTCGCCCCAGTCCTTCGCCGGAATAGCGATTCGCAGACCCGCGCCCGCCTGAATGAAATCGGCGCCGAAGGCAGCGCTGAATTGTCGAATGGCAGCCTCGCCCGTACAGTGACTCGGTGCGACCTGGCGCACCCCCAATCGCTTCAACTCTGCAATTAACGTTTCGATCTCTTGCGCGCTCTTGTCTGCCAGGTGAAAGCCGCCCATGACGAGGTGCACCTCGCCGTAGGCTTTCGCCCGTTTCACGATCTCGACGATACCAGGATGCGCACAGCCCGTCATCACGACCAGCCCTTTATTCGTCTGGACGATGAGGGCTTGCTCGATGATTGCGCCGTCTACTTCGCCAGTGGTACGGATGTTCTCTGTAATCGTCATCGGCTCGCGCACCTGGATGACGGGCGCGCGCTTGCTCACGCGTGTCTTGAACTCGTCGGGGAAAGAGCGCGGCACAAATACCGTCGCAAGATCGTTGACAGCCAGGAGCGCGTACAGCCCACCGATGTGGTCGTTGTGAACGTGCGAGAGAACAACCGCATCTATCCGGCGCGGGTCAAAGCCAAGCACGGACAGGTTGCTCATCAGCGTTGGCCCGTCGCCGCCAGTATCGAACAGCACTATCGTCTTACCTGTCTCGACTAGGGAAGCGAATCCCCAGTCGGTCTTGAGCCGCGCATCAAAGGGAAGATTGTCATAGACAATCGTCAACGTGACAGGATTGCTTGCGCGGGGCATCTGCGTTGCTCCTGGTGTGTGCGGGGCAACCTTGGTCGGAACAGGGGCCAAGGTCATCTTGACCGGCGCGGCAGTCACGGTCGCCATGACTTGCGTCGTCACCAGTTGAGGCTGTGGCGAGGGTGAGGGCGGGACAAGCGCAGTCTGCGCGTGATGCGCGACGCACAACCCGCCCAGGCACACAACCAATGCCAACAGCCAACTCAACTTGAACCGGCGCACGATAGCATCCTCAGATTCATTCTGCTCACATTCTGCGTCGCAGCAACCGTATGAATCCTGTCAAAAAGTTTATGCTCGGCACCTTTTCCATGTAGTGTTGATAGTCATCTCCAAACTTTTCGATACCTTCCCGATCTGCCTCTCGCGTAATCAGGCAATCCATTCCTATCGCCACTATGCCCAGAACTGTGGTCAACCCATGCTGAGCGACAAGCATCAGCCCAGCGTTGAGCAGCATGAAGCTCAAATACTGCGAGTGCCGGATAACAGAATGCTCAAAGCAATCTGCAACACTTTCAAGGTCATCATAAGGCTCCAAATGACCGCCGATATGACTTTTTCGCGCCGCATTATAGTGGCTTTTCTCTATCGTAGAAGCGGTAGCTGACGGGCAACCGAAAGCTGCGGAGCAGGCTGGCGATGAATGTCGTGATCGGCACGGCGGCGATCAAGCCCAGGCTGCCCACCAACGTCCGCACGATTTCCTCGGCAATCATCTCGCGGTTGAGTGTCACTCCCCACGGCTCGGGATAGAGTTGGAAGAGCAGCAACAGCGGCATCGCCGCACCGACGTAAGCCAGCACCAGCGTGTTGACCGTCGCCGCGATGTGGTCGTGCCCAATGTTCATCGCGCGCCGGTACAGCTCACGCCACGCTCCGCGCAGTGACGGGTTCGCTTCGGCCAGTTCCATCACAGCAGAAGCCTGCCCCACGATCACGTCATCCAACACGCCCAGCGTGCCGACGATCATTCCGGCCAGCAGCAACCCGCGCAGATTGACGGATGTGCCCGCCGCCTGCAAGAACATGGCCTCCTCGGAGCCAAAGCCACTCAAGCGCGCCAGGCCGACCGCAAATGAGGCTAGCGCGCCAGTCAGAAGCAGGCTAAAGAACACGCCCAACAAGGCCGCATGCGTCTTGAGCGCCCAGCCTTGCGTCAGGTAGAGCGTGGCGGCCAGCAGGACAAACGAGCCGATCACACTTATCAGCACTGGGTCGTGCCCGGCCAGGATTTGTGGCAGGACAAAACCCAGCAAGACGATAAAGCTGACGGCCAGCCCCATCAGCGCCCGCACGCCCTTCCATCCGCTCACCAGCACTGTCGCGCCGACAAAGACCACGCCCAGCAGCGTCAGCGCCCCGATGCGCACAAAATCGGTGACCATCAACATGCGTTCGCCATCAGGCCGCGAAGAAACCATCGCCAGCACGTGATCGCCTTCGCGATACAACGAGTACTCGTTCGTCAGGCTCATCCCGCCGTGCTCGACCTCGACGCGCTCGCCGCGCAGCGGGCCGCTGACGATCTCTATTTCAAGTCGCTGCACGGTCTGCGACTGGCCGGGAGTCAGCTCAATCTGGCTTGTTTCGATCACACGCACGACGCGCGCCTCGACCGTTTGCGAATCGCCTGCGGTGCTGGATGGAACGCGTGGCGTCGGCGTGGCTGCGCTCGACGCTGGCTGTGAGCGCAGTTGCAGCAAGAGAGCTATAGCCGCAAAGGCGACCAGGATCAAAACGCCGGACAAAACTAGGACGGTGTGGCGCCAGCTCCATTCGTCTCGCACGCGCCCTCCTCTCGGCCTGGTTCAAAAATCAAGTTGCGTCTCACGCGGGCGATGAACTGCACGATCACACCAGAGATAAATGCCTCGATCACCCATCCGATTGCGCCCAATCCATACGTCAGCAGGGCAAAGGCAGCCATGTTCATCTTTTGAGTGACGTGCTCGTGTTCGCCGCCGACAAATGTGTTGCGCAATACCCCTTCAGCCAGAGGCGATTGGGACTGTTCGAGAGCTGTTGCGTGTATGTGAACATCGGCCTGGCTTAATGCGACAATCCCGATGAGCAGCGACGTGGTCACGATCAACGTCAGCACGGTGGCTGCGCCGGCCAACACGCCCGGCGATTTGATCCGCGCGCCTAATCCCCACGTCAGGACGCGAAACAGCAGCCAGCCCAGCACACACTCTGCGCCGATGACGAGCGTATTCAAGCCCACCACAGTGATGCCGCCGTGCCCGAACAACGCCAGGATCAATACGACGATAAACGCCGCCACGATGCCCAATGCCGGCCCCACCATAATGCCGGCCACGACGGTCAGATTCATGTGATAACCAATCGGCACAAACTCGGTGGACATGGCCACCAGCATCGCGGCTGCCATCACGCCGACGCGCGGCACAGACTGGCGAATGTCTCTCCGCCCCAGTCGCCGCGTCGCCCAACCTAACAGGCAAGCTGCGCCTATCCAGCCCAGCAAGATCAACCAAAGCGGCATCACGCCATCAGGAATGTGAATGTGCGACATGGTTCTCCTCGCTCTCGCGATCCACACTTTGTGGCACGGCTGACCTGGAACTCGCCCACTCCGGGTAGTGCGAGGCTACCGTGCTCCAAAAGCGAGCGCCGTGACGCACCACTCGTTGAGCCTGACCGCTGGCGATAAGAGCCTGTAACGCTTCTTCCACCTGCCCCGGCGTCCAGCGTTCCAACGCGCGCACCAACTCGTCCTCGCGCATGGGGTGACGGGTGATGATGCCAACGATAGCATCCACCACCGTGTCACAACCCGACAGATCAAAATCACCCTCGGCCGGGTGCACGACCCGGGCAATGTCGCCCAGAATGGCTACTGCCCGCATCAGCCCGGCCTCGTCCGGCGGCTCTACCCACGGCTCCGCCGGCGGACGGGTGGGCAGGACGATGTGCACCTGATCGGGTTCGATGCTTCGCAAAGCGGTCGCGATACCGCGCAAGGCGTCTTCGGTGTCGTACAAGCCTTTGACTAGCATGCCCCCGATCCACAGCTTGCCATGATATACTTGGCGAAATGCCGTCAGCCCATCCACCAATCGCTTGAACGTCAGCCG
>CAYGWJ010000394.1:0-17448 GCA_964353405.1 uncultured Anaerolineae bacterium | reverse complement strand
GGAGGGTCTAACTTGTTCGGCTGTCCCCACTTGAGGCTGGAATTGCCCCGACAAGTCGGGGAGTCCACCCACCTGAGCGAGAAAACCTACAGAATCCCTTGTGGGCGTCTTTCCAAGCGCGGAAACGGGCACAAGGCCCTATGCTACGGCCCTAACTTAACGACATTGAAGGTATTCCTATCGCACGAAATACGACAGCGCCTGGCGGAGACGTTCGTCCAGAGGGATGGAGGGATCGCGAGGCAGGCTTGCCAGCGCCGTCTGCGCTTCGACGACGCTGTAACCCAAACCCGTGAGGGCAGACATGACCTCGGCATCCGTATCGGTCAGGTAGGCGACCGGGGCCGCGGCCAGCCCGACCCCGACTTTATCTTTGAGATGAAGGATAATCGCTTTGGCCGTCCGCGTGCCCACGCCGGGGACGCGCGTCAAGACATCGGGTTGATCGTTGGCGATAGCCGCGCGCACGGTATCGGGCGGGCCAGAAGCCAGCACGGCCAGAGCCACCTTCGGGCCGACTCCCTTGACGCTCAACAACAATTCAAACAGCGCGTGTTCTTCTTCGCTGGCAAAACCGTAGAGCGATAGCTCGTTCTCGCGGACATGCAGGTGAGTGAAAAACTCGGCGGGCTGGCCCACACCGTTCAGGCGAGCGCGCGCCGCCGCCGAGGGATGAACCCCAAAACCGACTCCGCCCACATTGACGACGGCCGAGTCCTTGGTGATAGATTCGAGTACGCCCCGGAGACGAGCAATCATTGCAATCTAACCTAGCTTCTGGTGCAAAAGACCGTAGCATAGCCGCTTGTCGGCGTGTTGGACGGGCACAAGGCCCTATGCTACCCAGTTTTGCACCGAAAACTAATTTCTGGTGCAAAAGACCGTAGCATAGCCGCTTGTCGGCGTGTTGGACGGGCACAAGGCCCTATGCTACCCAGTTTTGCACCGAAAACTAACCTAGCTTTGCATGAGCAAGGTCATTCGCCTCGAATGCAAATGGCAAATGGCAATGGCCAACGCATCGGCAGCGTCATCGGGCTGAGGCGCGGCTTCCAGCCCAAGCAGCAATCTCACCAATTCCTGCACCTGCGCTTTTTCCGCGCGCCCGTATCCCACCACCGACTGCTTGACTTGCAGCGGCGTGTATTCGTGAACGGACACATCGCCGTCAGCCAGCGTCAACAACACCACGCCGCGCGCCTGTCCAACGGCCAGAGCCGTTTTGACGTTGCGGCTAAAGAACAGTTGCTCGACGGCGGCCTCGGTGGGGTGATGCTCGCGGATGAGGTCGGTCAGGTCCTGGTGAATTTTTCGGAGGCGTTGCGGCATCGCCCAATCGGACGGCGTGGTGATGACGCCATAGGCAACGGCTTCCAATCGGTCGCCGTCCGGCGCGTGACGCACCAGCCCGTAGCCGGTGATGGCGGTGCCCGGGTCCACGCCCAACACCAGCATCACGCCGCCTGCGACTCGTAGTGCGCGACCGCCTCTTCGGAAAAGTTGAGGTTGGAATAGACCTGCTGAACGTCGTCAAGTTCTTCGAGAGCGTCAATCAAGCCCATCACCGACACAGCGTCTTTAGCCGCCAGGTCGGCCAGGTTCCTGGGCTTCATCACCAGTTCCGCGCTCTCGGCCTTCAGCCCGGCCTTTTCCAGGGCCACGCGAACCGCGTGCAATTGGTCGGGCGCGGTGTAAACCTCCACCAAATCTTGACCGATCTCGACGTCGTCAGCCCCAGCTTCCAAGGCCATCTCAAAGAGCTTGTCTTCGCTCTGGCCATTGCGCGGGGCAGAAATATAGCCGCGCTGCTCAAAGCCCCAGCCGACGGCGCCCGCCTCGGCCATGTTGCCGCCGTGGCGCGAAAAGGCGCGCCGCACGTCGGCCACGGCACGGTTCTTGTTGTCGGTCAACACTTTGACCATCACTGCCACGCCGTGCGGCGCATAACCTTCGTACATGGCCTCTTCAAATGCAGCGGCATCCTTGTCCAAGCCTGCGCCACGCCGGATGGCGCTTTCAATTTTATCCTTGGGCATGGCTGCCGCGCGGGCCTTGTCCATGGCCAGGCGCAAACGGAAATTCGAATCGGGATCGGGGCCACCTTCGCGGGCGGCCACAGCCAATTCGCGGCCAAGACGGGTAAAGACCGCACCCTTCTTGGCATCTGCTGCGCCTTTCTTGCGTTTGATGGTAGCCCAATGGCTGTGTCCACTCATGCTTGGGGTTCCTTTCTATTGTGTGGCATCACCGCCTCCAGCGGTGATCAAGCTTAATGGCGAAGAGTAGCCTAGCCCCTTGTGGGCGACGGGCACAACCCCTGGGACTTACCAGGGGCAAGGCCCTATGCTACGGGCTTTTCAGACAAGCTCTAAGAACGATTATACCATCGGCCATAGAAAACAGCTAGAAAGCAGACACGCGTGGACCGTTACTTTTTGAACCGGTACGTGATCCGCCCGCGCGTCAGGTCATACGGAGAAAGCTCCACCTGCACCCGATCGCCCAGCAGAATACGAATATAGTACATTCGCATCTTGCCGCTGATATGCGCCAGCACCTCGTGGCCGGTATCAAGCTTGACCTTGAACATCGCATTGGGCAGGGCCTCCTGCACCGTACCCACGGCTTCGATCACATCCTTCTTTACTTTTTTCTCTTCGAGCGGTCTCCTTTTTGGCATACACTCTCCTCTTGCATTTTTGGGTTACGGATTTTGGATTGCGGCGCGCGCTCTGCAGACGGGCATGCTCCGCAATCAAAAACTCGATTCGTCATCGGGGCTGACAAGAACCTCGCGCAAACGTCCGGCTGCTTCGGGCGGACCAATGATACCCATTTCTTCCATTTGGTCAATCAGGCGTGCAGCCTTGGGATAGCCGATACGCATCCTGCGCTGCAACAGCGAGGCCGACGCGCCCTTTTGACGCTTGACGAGCGCGATGGCCTCCCGCAATAATTTCTCATCGTCCATCTCGTCGGAGCCATTGCCGCCGGCTCCACCTTCGCCATGGCCGCCTGACTGCGCCAGCGCTGCAAGCTGCTGCTCCCACGGCGCTTTTTCCGCCGGCTCACCTTCCAGCTTTTCCTTCCAAAACTTGACGATGCTTTCCATCTCGAGGTCGGACACAAAGCACCCCTGCAAGCGCACCGGGTGACCGGCGTCCGAAGCCAGGTACAGCATGTCGCCTTTGCCCAGCAGCGTCTCTGCGCCCACGCCGTCCAAAATCACGCGGCTGTCCACCGACGACGCCACGGCAAACGAAATACGCGCCGGAAAATTGGCCTTGATAAGGCCCGTCACCACATCCGTCGAGGGGCGCTGCGTGGCAAGCACCAGATGGATGCCGGTGGCGCGCGCCATCTGCGCCAACCGGCAAATCGTCTTTTCCACTTCGACCGGAGCCATCATCATCAGGTCGGCCAGCTCATCCACCAGCACGACCATAAAGGGCAATTTTTCTTCGCCGCGCTCGACCGCCTTTTCGTTATAGTCGGCCAGGTTGCGGCTGCCCGCTGCGGAAAAACTCTTGTAGCGCGCATCCATCTCGCGCGTGACCCAGCGCAGCACGCCGACGATGCGATCGAGGTCAGTCTCGACCTGGCCGAGCAGATGCGGCAGGCCGTTCCAGCGCACCAGCTCGACCATCTTGGGGTCAATCATCACCAGCTTCAAGTCTTCCGGCTGGTTGTTCATCACCAGGCACGTGATGGTGGCGTTGATGCTCACCGATTTGCCGGAGCCGGTCGTCCCGGCAACGAGCAAGTGCGGCATCGTCGCCAGATCGGCCACCACCGCGCCGCCCGCTACGTCTCGCCCGAGCGCTACCGCCAGCGGCTTCAGCGCGATCTTGCGAAACGCGGGCGATTCCAAGATGCCGCGCAACGACACGAGCGAGCGGGTCTCGTTCGGCACTTCGATGCCGACGATGCCCTTGCCCGGCACCGGCGCTTCGATGCGCAGCGGCGACGCGGCCAACGCGAGCGCGAGATCGTTTTGCAGTGAAGCGATCTGCCCCACGCGCACTTTTTGACGACGCACGGCGCCATCCGGGCCGGGCCGCTCGATATAGCCCGGCTCCAATCCAAACTGCGTCACCGCCGGGCCTGGGCTAACCTCGATCACTCTGCCGACGAGACCAAATTGCTTGAGCGTCTCTTCGATCAAGGCGGCCTTGCGCTTGATCTCGCTCTCGGCAATCGAAGCCGAGTTCTCTTTGACCAGCAAATCGAGCGGCGGCAGACGCCGGTCGCGGCGAGGTGACCTGGATTTCTTTTTTTCCTGCGCCGTCACAATCTTGACATCCACTTCAGGCAGCTTTAGTTTCTTTAGTTTAGGCTGCGGCTTTTCAACCGGCTTGGGCTCTGGCAACGGCAACTGTCGCGCAGTCGTCACGGGCTGAGGCAGTTGCAGTCCGCTCCATCGCGCCGCCAGTTGCGCAAGCTGAACGCGCAAGATCATCCACAAGCCAGCCAGCGTGAGAATGAGAAAGAACAGCCCGGCCACTAATCGCCCCAGGGTCCCGGTCGCCACCGCGCTCGACACCAACGTCGCCAAGGCCCATCCAACGATACCCCCGCCGCCGCCCGAGCTCAGCAATTGCCACGGGTCGGCCCACAGCGCCAGCGCGTGCATCGCCGCCAGCCCACCGAAAAAGGCCAGCTCAAAACCCACGACGGCAAACCAGTCGGGCTGGCTTTCTCGCCCTTGACCGCGCCGGAATAGCATGTAACCCGCCAGTGCCATCGCCCCCGGGATAACATACGCGCCCCAGCCAAAGAGGCGGATCAACAGGTCGGCCCAGCCATCGCTGACGGTGCCGGGCGCAAGACGCGCAAGCGCCACCGCCGTGAGGATCGCCAGCACCACGATCAACACTCCGACGACTTGCCATTCGCGACCTCCCCAGGACAAGCGCGGCCGGGCATAAACCGGCCGCGGAGGAGTCTCGCGCTTGCTCTTGGACGAGCGAGGGACAGCCTGTCGCGCCATGGTCCCCTGTTTCAGCTAAACCGTTTCTGTGGGTCGGCGTCTCTCACGCCGACATGTGCCCGGCGGTGGCAGCCTGTGCTTCTGGAATTTGAGCCACCTTACGCAACGAAAGCCCCAGCCGTCGTTGGCGGCTGTCAATGTTCAGCACGCACGCCGTAACCTCATCACCTTCTTTGACGACATTGCGCGGATGGAGGAACTGACCTTCGGCCAATTCGGAAACATGAATCAATCCCTCAATGCCATCTTCCACGCGCATGAATGCGCCAAAGCTGACCACGTTGGTAATCATCCCCGTGACGAACTGACCCGGTTGATAGCGCTCCGGCACCGTAGCCCACGGATCGGGCCGCATTCGCTTGAGGCTCAAGGCAACACGCTTGGCCGTGCGATCCACGCTGATGACAAAAACCTCGACCGGGTCGCCAGACTTGAGCACATCGCCGGGATGGTTAACACGCCCCCACGACATTTCGGAAATGTGAATCAAGCCTTCCAAACCACCCAAATCCACAAACGCGCCAAAAGCGCACACGTTCGTGACATAGCCACGGCGAACAGCGCCCTCGCACAAATCTTCCCACAATGCCTCCCGCCGCGACTCTTCCGACGACGTGGCGCGCTCGGAGAGAATCAGGCGGCTCTGAGCGCGGTCCACTTCGATGACTTTGACGCACAAGTTCCAGCCAACCCGCCGTGCAAATTCCGCCTTGCGGGATTCATCCTCCATGACGGGCGAAAGGCCCACCAGGTGCGAGGCGGGCACAAAACCGCGCAGGTCCTGCCAATCTACCAACAGACCGCCGCGATTGTAACCCACGACTTTGGCGGTGCACACCTGGCCCGACTCTTGCGCGTTGAGCGCCACCTGCCATGACTCATCCGGCAAGGTTGTCTTGGGCTTGTTAGTGGCGGGGACGGCCCGCCATTCTTGGACGCTCTCTGGCGAGACCGTGCGCGCGATCTCACCTTCGCTCAATACAGCTTGCCAGTAACCTTCGTCCAGCGCATCATGCTCACAGGAATTCTTGTCCATCATCGTGTCACCCCTGACGTGCTCCAAACAAATTTAAAACATCCAACTTTACCTGTCAGCCCGGACAAGTCTACCGGTGACTTGGTCCCCCAACTCTTTATACCCGGACTCGAACGTACAGATGACTATTATAAGTCCAGAGCAAAGAATGTCAAACGCGGTCAACTAGGGCTGACCGGCCTGGCGCTCCATCTCGGCCAACGCCGCCGCCACCGCCTCAATCGCCACACGCTGCTTGCGATACAAATCGGATTCGCTCACGGCCAACTGCGTGGCAATCTCACGCACACGCCGACCCTGCACAAACTTGAGCTCCAGGATATTGTATAACAGCCACTCAGCCGCCGTCATCTTGCGGTCGCTGGATGGCTTGAGCCGTTCCATCGCCTGTAACAAGACGGCGCGCAACGCCTTGGTCGGGCTTTCGCCGCTATCCTCCAATGCGTGCTGGACGACTTTGAGCTGCATCAGCGGACTGGAGGTGAGCTTGGGGCCGCCCCAGTAATGGCCCAAGGCGTCGCGCACCCACGTGGCAAACTCGGGGCTGTGGTACAGTTCCGCCTCTTGCGGCAGCTGTGTGGACGAATCCATGTAACGGACGGCGCTGCGCTGAAGCTGAATCGCTTCCAGGTCCGGCATGATGCGATCCACGGCGGCGAACACATCTTGCTGCAGGCGGCGGTCTTCTAAAGCTTTAGCCGCCTGGCTGATGAGTGTATGGACGCCGGCGATCTCGTCCGGCGCAAGATCGGGCCGCTCGCTCCGAGCCGTGACAGCCAGCGCCCCCAAAATCGAGCGGCCATCCTGGGCGAGAACGGGCCATACCCAGTAGCCCAAAACCACACGCGGCCCGTCAGCAGGCGCGTCCGGCAAAGCCGTGGAAGCCTCCAGACTTGCGTACATCGGCGCACGCTCCACCGGGCCGACGGCCGCCTCGATCTGCGGGCCACGTTGAGTGGAAGCCACGACGAAGGCCGCCGGCACGCGCAGCAAATCGCAAATCGCGCTCAAGATGTTTTCCAGGAATTGTTGCAGGTCGGTCGTCGTCAACAACCGCTCGGACAAATGCTGGATGCGAACCAACTCGCGCCGGTCGCGGCTAAAGATAACCCAATCCACATAAGGCCGGAGGGCGCTCACCAAGAGCTGCAACAGCACGACCAGCGCAACCAGGACGATCAGCACGAGCATGTCGCGCGGCAGGCCCAGAAACGCCTCAACACGCGCGACCAAAATGACGACCCCGGCAATGCACGACGCGGTAAAGGGGCCGCGCACCAAAAAGTGAATCAGCCGGTGCTTGACGACGCGGTCGGGCGTGAGCACGCCAAAGTAGGCGACGGTATAGGCTATCACCGTCAGCATGGCGCCGACGCCCACGTTGCCCAAGATGAGCAACAGCCAGAACGCCTCCAACGCAGGCTGCGCCGGCTGGCTGGTAATGAGCAAGTAGGGAAAGATGCCCAGGCCCGGCACGGTGAACGCAACCGCCAGGTAGGTCATGCGCCGCCGAGACGTGGAGGTAAGGCAACGCCGCCGCGCCCAGATGGTGTTCGCCAAACCCCAGCCGACCGCGACAAAGAAATACAACACGAATAGCCCGAACAGCGGTCCCGCCTGAAGATGTGGCGCGCGTGGGACAAGCACGCCGTCGGCCACCACGCGATCGCTAAACGTCGCCGCCAGCAGAAAAACCGCGCTCACGAGATAGCTGCCGCGGGCGGTGTTGCGTCTCCACCGCGAGTGAACGTTCGTCGTCCGCAAGAGCGCATCAGAAAAGTGCAGATAAGCCGCCGGGACAAACGAGATGCCCACCCATTGGAATCTCAGCCACCGCTCCGCCGAGAGGGTGCTCGTCGTGGCGAACAGGATCAAATCGCAAAAGTAGACGATCAATACACAAGCCAGGAGCGCGCAAAAAGCGCGGGCCACGCTGGACCGGAGATTGTAGACCAGGACATACGCCAGGAGCGAAAAGCTGGTGATGACGATGGCCGAAGACAGGATGAGGTTGATCAATGCGAGAACATCTACGACCCCGGTCGAAATGGCTGCCATGGGACATCCAGCTCATCACCACCCGCTCGTTCAGCGCGGGCTGCGCGCAAAGAAAACGGCAATATCCTGGTTGGCATAGTAATGGTCGTTGAACCCGCAAAAGGCAAAGCCATGTTTTTCGAAAAAGCGAATCGCCGGATGATTCTTGGTCTGAGCTTCCATGACCAGCCACCGCAAGTTGCGCGACCTGGCCCACCCGCAGGCCGCATTCAGCAGCGCCGCGCCCACGCCCTGGCGGCGGTGAACCCGCTCGACGACCAGGTCGCTGATCGAAACCGAATCTTCCGGCGCGTGGGCGGTCAGCGCCGCGTAACCGATGATCTGCCCTTCCTTTTCCGCCACCAGGAATCCATCACAGCGCCTCCACCCGGCGACCAGCTGCTCACGGTCGTGCGGATAGGACACGCGCATCGAGCGCGGCAACCGCACCGTGCGGAACGTCACTGCCACGTGGCCCGCTTCGCCGCGCAAGTCCATCTGCCACACAGATTCAGTCGAATACGAGGGATCGAGCGTCAAACAGAAATCGAGATCAACCAGCTCTGCGGGACGAACAACCAGGTTAGGAGTCTGGGTATCGGGTGTGGATTCGGTCATCCATCACATTCTACCATCAGGGCGGACAAGTTGCAACACGCCGCGAATCACCGTCGTCAGTTTGGGCACGATGACTTGACCCGCCTGCAAGACTTCTTCGTGCGTCGGCGGAGGCGCGGAGCCTGGCTCGACGACGGCGACGTTGGCGATGCCGGCCAGTCCCAGCACCTTGATGCCGCCGTGCCGTGCCACGGTCACCTCGGGCACGGTAGACATGCCCACCGCATCTGCGCCGAGCCTCCGCAAAAACCTCAAATCCGCCGGCGTCTCACAGCTCGGCCCGGCCAGGCAGACGTAAACGCCCTGATGCAACCCGATGTTCTGCTCACCCGCCACACGCAGCGCCAGGTTCCGCAGACCGAGGTCGTACGCTTCCGACATATCCGGAAAGCGCGGGCCGAGGCCCGGATCGTTGGGACCGCGCAACGGCGAAAGCCCGGCCATTCCAATCAAGTTGATGTGGTCGGTGATGAGCATCAAGTCGCCGGGGCGGAAATCCGGCGAGACGCCGCCCGACGCATTGGTTACGATAAGGACTTGCACGCCCAGCAGTTGCATGACGCGGATCGGCAACGTCACCTGCTGCATCGAATAGCCCTCGTAATAATGCGAACGCCCTTGCATGACAATGATGGACTGGCCTTCCAGTCTCCCGATGACGAACCGTCCCATATGCCCTTCAACGGTCGAGGGCGGCAGGTGAGGAACATCGCTGTATGGGATGACGTCCGTCTGCTCGATCGCGTCAGCCAGGCCGCCCAGCCCAGAGCCGAGGATCAGTCCCACACGAGGCTGATAGCGCGTGCGGGCGCCAACGGCGGCGGCGGATTCTTCCATCTGCTGACGAGTAAAGAAGGTATCGCTCACAAGACTCCTTATGATCTAAAAAACCCGTTTCCGCAGCCTGGCGGAAAACGGGTTTCTGATTTGCCCTAAATTCGAGAGAGCAACTTGGCCTTTTTCTCCTGAAACTCGGCATCGGTGATGAGCCCTTTTTTGCGCAATTCATCCAGCTCGCCAATGAGTTCAGGGACGTCACCCGCCGTCGGCGCTTCGGCATTCAGCGTGCGCTTGGCCTTGGAATCAAAGGCATCCTTATCGTGCATCGCTTCTTTCTGGTTGAGCATCTCGGTCTTGAAGCGCACCGGGTCTGCAATTCGCCGCAGCAGATTCGCACCCATCTCGCTGCCGGTCAGGATTTCCAGGTCGCCATATCCCAGCATCCGACCCAACATGGACTGGTTCAACACCAGGTCATTGATCTTTTCCAGCGACGAGTCTATACTGTGCTTGTTAATGATGCCCGAGATTTGAATAATGCGCCGATTGGTCACAGCGTAAACGTCGTTGGCCCAGTGCAACACATCCAGGACCAGCCGCCAGAGGAAAACGAGCGAGAACACCGCCAACACGGCGAGCGGGACCCAGGACAATCCCTTCAAGAGGGATCTGGTCACTCCCAAGACGATAATCCCAATTCCCCATAACAACAAGATGAGGAAACCGTTGACGATCAGACTGCCGATGAGCGTAATCCAATGCTGGCGTGTCGTCAGCACGATACGCTCGTTGTTGCCCATCAAGCCTTCAAGGTAACCCATATGCTCGCTCCTGTTTGAGGCTGGCCCGGCCAGGTGCGCGTTCCGTGTGAGACCCGGCCTAGACCGGTTCGGGCGTCAACTCTTTTGCGCGGGGATGCGCTTCGTCATACACCCGGCGCTTGTGTTCCCCAGTGACCTGCGTGTAAATCTGAGTCGTGGATATGTTGGCGTGACCCAGAAAATGCTGCACATCGGCCAGCGTGGCTTGCTGGCTTTCCAGCATGTGCGTTGCGAACGAGTGGCGCAGCACGTGCGGCGTCACCGACGACTGTATGCCAGCGGCCCGGGCGTACTCTTTGATAATGAGCCACGTCCCCTGGCGAGTGAGCTGCTGACCCCGGTGGTTCAAGAACAGTGCGCGAGTGTCCACTTCGGGCCGGGCCAGCGACGGGCGTCCGCGCTCGACATAAACCTTCAAAGCGGCAACCGCCCGTTCGTGGATGGGAATGATGCGCTCCTTGTTGCCCTTACCGTGGCGGACGCGCACGATAGCCGCGACCAGGTTCACGTCGTCCATCGCCAGCGTCACCAGTTCTGTGACGCGCATCCCGGTGGCATAGAGCAATTCGAGGAGAGCTGTGTCGCGTTGAGCCTTGGGCCCGACCTCGCGCGTGGTCGCCGTCAACAGCTTCTCTACATCCTCGCCCGTCAGCGTGCGGGGCAACCGCTTCTTGACCTTGGGCGAGTCCAGCGACGTCGTCGGGTCGTCGCCGATCAGCCCCTCTGTGATCAGGAAATGAAAGAATGACTTGAGCGCCGCCACTTTGCGGGCGATGGTCGAAGAGGCATACCCGCGCTCCCGAAGCTGGGTGAGATAAGCAACAATCATATCTTTACTGACTTGACCCCAGTGGGCAGGAAGTGGAACGCAGGCTTCCAGGTATCCGACAAATTGACCCAGGTCGTTGCGATAGGCCACTAGCGTGTTTTCCGAGTGGCCTTTTTCGACGGACAAGTAGTGCAAATAGTTTTCCAATTGCTGGCGCATAGGTCGCTCCTTGCCGCGTCTGCGCGAACCTCACAACCCAGACTGGTGAGATTATAGCACAACTTTTCATAAGAACGCAAATCGGCCAAGGAAGGCACTGCGACCTTCTCAGGGGGGTCACATGAGGAACATTGCGTCGCCGAAGGAGTAAAAACGATAGCGCTCCCGGATGGCCTCTTGGTAGGCGTGGAAGATGAGGCCGCGCCCGGCAAAGGCCGACACCAGCGCCAGCAACGTGCTGCGCGGCAAATGAAAATTGGTGAGCATGGCATCCACGACGCAGAACTGAAAGCCGGGGTAAATGAACAAGTCAGTGAATCCCTCGAACGCGCTCACCGTCTGCCAGCCGCAGGTTGGCGCGCTCCCGTCCGGCCGGCATTTGGAATCTGACCGTTGAGATTTGCGGGCAGCGGTCTCGAGGACGCGCACTGTCGTCGTGCCAACGGCAATGATGCGCTTGCCAGCCAGCCTGGCCTGGTTGATCTGCCGGGCTATCTCGGGCGAAAGGGAACACCACTCGGTGTGGATGCGGTGCTCTTCGACACGCTCCTCGTCCACCGGCTGAAAGGTATCCAGCCCGACGTGCAACGTGACGAACGCAAATTCGACGCCCTGGCGGCGCAGGGCCAGCATCAAGTCCGGCGTAAAGTGCAGGCCCGCCGTCGGCGCAGCCGCCGAGCCGGGCGTGTGCGAATAGATGGTCTGGTAACGCTCTGGGTCGGCCAGCGGCGCATGGATATAGGGCGGCAACGGCGTGATGCCCACTGCGTCAAAATAGGCCTCAACCGGTTCATTGAACTGGACGATCCGCTGCGGCCCCTCGCCCGCCTGGGTCACCTCGGCGCGCAATACACTACGCCCGGACCTGTCAAGCACGTCAAGTTGCGTCCCGGCCTGGACGCGCTTGCCCCCGGCGAGCGACTGCCATGTCCGCTCGTCGAGGCGGCGCAACAGCAACAATTCCACTTCCCCGCCCGTCCTGGCTTTGCGCGCTCGCAGGCGCGCCGGAATCACGCGGCTCTCGTTAGCCACGAGCAAATCGCCGGGGTAGAGGTATTCGACCATGTCCCCAAAGACCCGGTGAGTCAACTGGCCGGTCTTGCGGTTGATGACCAGCAGCCGAGCCGCGTCGCGCGGCTCGATGGGAGTCTGAGCAATCAACTCTTGCGGAAGGTCGTAATCCAGCTCACTGGTCTGCATCACTCTGCCTTATCAATGTCGCGCTATTTGCGCAACAGCCGAATGACAATGTTCAGCACCAAGCTCAACAGCACGCTCACGATGATCATGGTCGTGAGCGGGAAAAAGCAGGACACGTTTCCGCGCTGGAGGCGAATGTCGCCCGGCAGGTTGCCCAGCAACGGCGCCTTGCCCACCAACCAGAGCAGGCCGCCCAAGATCAACAACGCTGCCCCGGCCAGCGCGATAAATTTGCCCAGGTCACTAAAATCGCTCATGCCCACTCTTTACCCTGCGTACCGAGATCGTCCGCTCCGAACCAGACATATAATACCACAGATTAATTCTGCTCACCTACATAGTTGCAGCGGCGATGTGAAGCAGTGCGGGCTAGCGACCTGCGCTTTTTCGTCGTTTTACTACCAAAGTGGGCATTCCCGAAGCAGGTCGAGCCGGCAAAGGAGACAAGGCATGAACGCGGTGATCCAACAGATCGAACTGGTCAAGCTCCTGGCAGACCTCGAAGAAGACGCAGTGCTGGAGTCGTTCCCTATCATTATCGGCGGCGGCATGATTGACGATCAGATCTGCCGTTACGTCGGTGCGGATCACTGGGTGGCTGATGCGATGAGCGGAGTGCATTTGTGCCAGGAGCTGATGGGGGACCGACCGAGCGGCTGAGTTAGTCGGCGTTGCACACGACTCGGCTGTCATGCCATGCAAACCGCCTGCGTTGCCTCTCACACGCTGCTTTCACTCGCGCTGCTCAGCCTCAGTTAACCAGATGTCAACAAATTGCGGGCAAACTCGCCGGTCTGCTCTGATGTAAAGGGGAGCCGATCATAGTGACCGATGAATGTACTGGTCTAATGCTTCATCGAGGGTTGCATCGGTCACGGCAACTGTCCGGTACCCCATCGCTTTGAGCCGCCTACGCTTCGTCTGATCTGCCGCCGCGATATAGTCCCGATAGTGCGGTGAGCCATCTACAAATACCAGAGTGTGTGGCTTGTAGAAAAAGTCAGCAGAGGCAACCGGTGCATCGCCATCGTAAATCACCTTCTGCGCTGCATCAGGCAGAGGCAGGCCGCGCTGCTGAATCTCGCGCAGCACGCGCTTTTCAAATTCGGACTGGCATAGTGCTTCGAGTTCGTCAAACGTCGGCCCTGCTGCTGAATCCTCGGCCGGCTCGACGGCGAGTGATGCGAGTGATCGCAGAAAGGGCAAGACGAGACGGCGGTCCAGCAACTCGTGATCAATCTGGTTGTAGAAATGGCACAGGCAGTCATAGCACGCCTTCTCGCAGCCTTCTTCGCCTTCGTGCAGAATCTCTCGCGCGCGCTCAATGACCTGTTGCAGCCGTGGGGCCTCGGTCAGTGCTCGCACGGAGCCGTTGCCGCCCTCGGTCGTCTCGAACAGCACCAGCCGGAATTGCCCGGGCGCGCTGGGATTCGGCATCAAAAAGCTGTCCACTTCGTTGTCGTCCAGGTCCAGCGTGATCGCCAATGCCTGTTCCAGCGCGTGGCGCAGCGTCACGTAAAAGCTCTCGCTCTGGTCAGGCGCTAGTTCTGTGGGCAATGGACAATCCACGGTGACGACGTCATGCTGCGCGTGAGTGTACAGCTCAATTCCGCGCACAACCTGGTCGGGGCGAGCGCGTTTGGGACACGCGCGGTCGTTGTCCGGCTTGACGTGGTTTTCGATGTTGTCATCACCAAACAGCCAGCGGTTGCATGCCTGGCAGTAGACGAACCCCAGTTCCTTTTCCTCTTTTTCGCTTTGGCGTGTGCCGCGATTGACGATGATAATGCGTCCGTTATGCTCGTAAGAAAGCCGCATGCGCTCGATGCCATCCGCCTTGATCACAAATCGCTCGACGTGCTGCCCCATCTGATAATGCGGCTCGACCAGGTAGCCCAGGCGTGTGCGCTCTTCTTCGTCCGCAGTGATACGCATCTGCTTCCTGGCAAACATATCGGGCATTTCAAGCGCATACGGATTGGGATGTGTGCCCACCAGCGAATTTCCACAGACTGTACAGGCACCGCGCCCGTCGGCTTCTTGGCCAAGATAGGCGGCCCCGCAGTGTTTGCACACCAGCAATTTCTCGAACGCGGGCCTGTTTTGCTGTGTCTTGGGACGCGCGTGCGTGACGAGATAGCGATTGCCGCGATAGTAGACGCTATTGCCTGGCGCAAATTCACGCAACGCCAAAACTGAATCGCGCTCGATCTGGTCCTCAGCGTCATAGAAGGACAGGATGGTCGGCAGGCGCGGAAAGGCATAGTTGGGCAAGAATCCTTCGGCGCCCAGGTAGCGATAGACGTAAAACGCGCCCTTGCCGTCGCGCATCTCGGCCATTCGGCCATCCACAATATCCTTGCGGAACGAGAGCGCCTTGTTCGGCCCCTCCTGGCTGGTCTTGCGATGGATGTCGTCGCTCTCTTCTTGCAGCCGCCGGTATTCAATGCGCCAGCGCCCAAAGGCGGCGTCCAGGTCATCCACGAAACTGGCAAGGATGCTGTCTACAAACTTGTCTGTAAACCACGTAAAAGCACCCTTTTCTTTTACAAACGCCTCGTTGACGGCCTGTACAATCCTGGCTTGGCCTTCGTCTACTTTGCGGCGAAAGGTCTCTTGAAAATCGGCATAGAGCGGAAAGCCCTCGCGTGACAGATCGAGAATCTCGACGGGATGGGCAGGTAACCTCTCTTCGATGGTTTCCAGGATCAGCGAATGGGTGTGTGTCGTCATGAGCGCTGCATTGTCGAGCAAAAAGCGCGGCACGCTGATCTTGCCGGCAATGATCTTTTCGGGATGGCGATAAAAGTATTGGTCGTGCGGGCCGCGATACGAGCCGACGCCGCAAAAGACGCTGATGAGCGACGGCTGGCCCTTGCGGCCGGCGCGCCCCGCGCGTTGAGCATAGTTCGACGGGTTGGGCGGCACATTCCGCATAAAGACGGACGTAAGCTGACCGATGTCAATGCCCAGTTCCATCGTCGGGGTACAGATGATGGCGTTCAGCGAGTCCTTGGGATCGCGGAAGCGCGCTTCGATGATCTTGCGATCTGTGCCGGACACCTGGCCGCTGTGCTCTTCGGCCTCAATGATCACGGCCTCGTCAAGCGGAGTGGTGTACTGGCGCAAGAAGTAGTTGTCACTGAAATCTTCCTGGCCCAGGTTCGCGCACGAGACGCCCGTGCACACGCGCAGAGCCTTGAAATGGTGAACCAGGCCGCACTTGGGGCAGCGCCAGTGCCGACGTTCATCCGTCACCTGGAAGGTCAAGATGTCGGGCGGGAGCATGGTCAGCGGGCCGACGAACTTGATCGCGTGCTCCACGAGGAACCCGGCATCCTTGTGCTTGAGCGCGGCTACCACTGCTGGAATGAGGTCAGTCGCCGTGTCTCGATCTACGCTCAGTGCGCGCCGCGTCCAGTTCACGAACGCGCGCCCGGTGGTGAACCTGCGCACAGTGGCTTTATGGTCGTCGGTCGGCGCATCGTCGCTGAACCCCACCGGCCCGCCGCCGTAACCGCCCGCGTCAAAGAACACGGCTTCGTTGAGCTTGTCGCGCACCTCGACTTCAAACTCGAAAGGGTTCGTGAGGAAAGAGTGAGCAATCGCCAGTTCCCGCCGCATGATGTCGAGAAAGCCCACCAAGTAATCGCGACGCACGTCCGCAGGGGCAGCGGCCAGCGCAGGCAGTCTAGCCCACACGACCTCGTCCTGAGCCAGGCGGTCAATGCCATCGTAGGTCACGGCGAGCAGGCCCACATCTTCAAGGTTCTGGTGATTGCGCTGGTGGGTGGCGGCCAGGTCTTGAAGGACGGCGTAGGTCAGATAATCCTGGTACTGCTTGTCTGCCGCGCGGGACGTTCGATACTTGCCTTTCTCTCGCAAATAGGGCGGGATAACGCTGTATTTCTCTTGCGTCTTGAAAATCCGCAAGCTGACGCTGCTCAGTTCCAGCGTGTCACCCTGTTCTACAAAGCCGCCCTCGACGAGTGCGCGATAGAAACTGCGGCGAAACAGCACACGCTTTTGCAGGTTGTTGAGGTGCGCGGCCTGTAACGCCGTGTCCTGGCGGTTATCGGAAAACGCGATGATCTTGCGCTCGTCGGCCGGCAAATTGGCGAGCGTGTTGCCGATCAGCACATCGGTCGCCGTCGAGCGGCCCACCGAGCCGAAGGTGAACAGCTTGTTGAACTCGCGCGAGCGGCGGTCGTAGGTGACGCCGCACGAGGGGCAAATCAACAGCGGCAGCGGGACGATGCACACGTCCATTCGCTCGGCGTGATGGCAAGCGGGGTCAATCCGGTTGCAGACAGAGCAATAGACCGCGTCGTGCGGAATCGAATCTGCATAATCCTTGCGCGGCTTGTGCGTCTTGGCCGTGAACCAGTTCTCCGGCAACGGCGCTTGCTCAGGGTCGTGCCGCGCGGGGTACAGGTAGGCCGCCCGTCCCTCGTATTCAAGCGTATCCATCTCGCGCGGCGCGACGGCTCCATCCTCGGCAATGGCGACCCCATAGAATTCCTGGCCGCAGGCGCGGCAAAAGTTGAGAGGCAGCGTGTCTCGCTGGCGGCCTTGATGGGCGCAAACTGGACACGTCTGCTCGCCTCGGTCGTTGAGGTGTGGGCCATCCGGCGTAAGGCAGGCAGTGATCGCGCGCCCCTGCGAAAAGAAGGCGTGCAGCTTGGGCAACAAGAGCGGCACAACCTGCTGTTCTCCATCGTTTGCGCCGTTGGCAACCACCTTGGCGACCATGCCCACTTGCAGCGCCGCCATCACTTCGCGGCGGCAGGCATCGAGCGATTCGTCGGGGCGGAGTGTCTTGTGATACTCTTCGGTCTGTAAGGGCTTGTAATATCGTATCTCTTTTCGTCTTGTAATATCGTACCTTAACAGTCTTGCAGTTCCGTACCCTGTAGGCGGGCCTAGGGCACTAGGCAGGGCAACGTCAATTGCACCGGTTGCTCCAAGGTCAAGGTCT
>CAYGWJ010000393.1:0-17420 GCA_964353405.1 uncultured Anaerolineae bacterium | reverse complement strand
GAGCCAAGATCGCTCGACAGGGGAAGGGAGTGTGTATGTTCCCTCCCCCGTCGAGCCAAGATCGCTCGACAGGGGAAGGGAGTGTGTGTGTTCCCTCCCCCGTCGAGCCAAGATCGCTCGACAGGGGAAGGGAGTATGTATGTTCCCTCCCCCGTCGAGCCAAGATCGCTCGACAGGGGAAGGGAGTGTGTATGTTCCCTCCCCCGTCGAGCCAAGATCGCTCGACAGGGGAAGGGAGTGTGTATGCTCCCTCCCCTGTCGAGCCAAGATCGCTCGACAGGGGAAGGGAGTGTGTGTTCCCTCCCCCGTCGAGCCAAGATCGCTCGACAGGGGAAGGGAGTGTGTGTTCCCTCCCCTGTCGGCACGAAGCGTCCGACGGGGGAGGGTTAGGGTGGGGGCGAAACGGAAGCACAGTGACCGGACCTCGCGGCATCATCCTGGATTTGGATGGAACGGTCTATCGCGGCGAGCGGTTGATCCCCGGCGCGCGTGAAGCCATCGAGTGGCTGCGCGGGCGGGGACATCCGCTCGTCTTTGTCACCAACGCCATCGAGACCCAGGCTGAGCACGTGGACAAGCTCGTGGGACTCGGCGTACCCGCGAGCCACGACGAAATCATCAACGCGCCGTTGGTGCTCATGCGTCACCTCAGCCGCGTATTGCCGAATGCCGTCGTGTTCCCCATCGGCGATCCGCCGCTGATCGAGCAACTGGAGCCTCATTTTCATCTGAGTGATAATCCACAAGAGATTGACGTGGTGATTGCCAGTTGCGACCGTGCCTTTGACTATCGCAAATTGAGCATTGGCTTCCAGGCCTTGCGGCGAGGCGCGCACTTTTGGGCGACGAATGCCGACCCGACCTGGCCCCAAGCGGGCGGCGAAATCCCCGACGCCGGCGCCATCATCGGCGCGCTTGAGGGATGCACTCGGCGCCAAGTCGAGCTGGTCACGGGCAAGCCTTCGCCGCTGGTCGTGGAGGTCGCGCTCGAAAGCGTGGGACGTTCAGCCAGCGAGTGTCTCTTGGTCGGCGACAGCCTGGTGAGCGACATCACGATGGGCAAGCAAGCCGGCATCCCGACGGCCCTGGTGCTGACCGGAGTCACCCAGCGGGCGGACCTCGAGCGTGCCCTCATCCAACCTGATCGCGTCCTCGAAAGCATTGCCGAGTTGCCTCGGTTGGTCATCACGCTGGAAGCCGCGAATGAATTCGCGGCCTGAGACCAGAAACGCGCTAAAGCGTGTTGGAAAACGCTAACCCGCTTCAGCGGGTTTCACGTATCACTGAGATTTCCAGACAAGCCTGAAATGGCCTGCTCCTGCACGTTAACAACCGGACACTTTTCAGGTGGTTTTTCGGCCACATTTCGTGTACACTGTGGAGGTATCATCACACCTTCCGCATCGAGTGGAACATGGAAATCACCTGGTCGGAGATACACTTTAGCCAAGTTCGGTCGGAGCAACGCCAAGCCCGCGTCCAAGAGATGTTGGGACAAACGACCTATGAAGATCTCTTGGCCGTGTTCATGTGGGCGATGGGCGGTCGCGCGGCGGACAGTCAAAGTGTGTGGGAGGTCCATCGCTCGCGTTTCTACGAACGTCTGCAAGAGACGCTGGAGGCACTGGGCCGCCGAGCGCGGGCGGCGGAGAGTCAGCCCCCGACGTGTCCCCTGTCTCCCGCGCTCATCGGGCGTGTGGTCGAAGTGATAGTGACGCGAGGGGGCGTGACGGCGGATGACATCGCCGCCGAGTTGAGAGCGCAAGATGGCACGCAGGTCACGGCGGCCGACATTCAGGCGTATTTGGCACACGCGGGCTTGGCGAGTTATCAAGCCAGCGACTTTCTGCGCGACCGCGTGCAGGTCACGCCCGCGTCGAAGGAAAAGCGTGAGTTGGGTAGCTATACGCGCTATGCCGCTTCGGCCTTGAACGCGCCCGTGCTGGAACAATGGGGGTATCGCGTGGCGGTGGCCAAGTTGGATGTGACCGGGCCGCGCGTGGTGTATCCGCACCAATTGCAGTGCGACGTGTTGGTGTGGGGCTTCTGGTACGGGAAAAGCCGCGTGTTTCAAACGAGCGAATTGGTGGTTGACGAGTTCGCCGTGGTGTTGGGTGTGAGCGCGTATCCCAAGCGGAGCGAGTTGCAGTCGCATCTGGACGAGATCGTGCAACGCGACCAAGCCCAGGTCAAAGCGCGCGTGCCCGGCTATCGCCGACTGATTGAGGGCTTCACTCGACTGGCCCGCACGGTGCTGGCGCGGGCGGGTGGGTCGGGCGTGGGCCAAGCCATTTACCTGGACACGCACATTCTGAAACTCTACCCCGGCGCCGAGATTGATAAAACCAAGAATGCTTCGATGGCGCACCCGGTCAAAGCCATCCTCAAGTTGCGAGCGGTCAGCGCCCAGCGTGGAGGGCGGCCTTTGCTGTTCACCTATGAGCAAGCCTCGACGGCGTTCATCGGGCTGGTGCACGAAGCAATTCGGGCCGTGGAAGCCGCTACGGGCGAGCCGGCGAAGCTGGTCGGAGCCGATCGCGGCGCGTTGTCGTGGGAGTTGCTGGACTCGTTTGAGGGCGGGGCGTGCGGCTATATCGTCTGGGCCGATGATACCCCCACCGTCCGTCAAGCGGCCGCCGACCTCCCCTTGAGCGACTTTGTGGACGCCGAGTTTGAAACGGTGCGCCGCGCCGAGGGTCGCAAAATCCGGCGCGTCAAGACCCAGGTGGCGAATGTGCCCCGGATGAAGGTCAATGCGGACGGCCAAACCTATCGTGCGGTCGTCGTGCGGGATGTGCGAACGGAGCACCGGGCCGTGTTGTTCGCGGTCGGTCAACCCGCCCAGCGCTTGTCGGCGACGACGCTGCTGGAATTCATGCGCGGCAAGCAGTGGGTCGAAGAAGATTTCAAGAAGGGCAAACGCCAAGGCGCAGATGCCTTTTGCGGCGGCGACATTGTCCCCGAGTTGCGCCGTGAACCACCGACGCCCGCCGAAGTGGAGCAACTCAAAGAGCGTGCGGCTAAACTCAAGGAACGCTGGCAGGCCAATCAGGCGGAGGAGCAAGCCGCGCGAGCCCAGTATCAAGCCCAGCAGATGGGCAAGCGGCAACTCAACGATATGCTCAAAGGCATTCAGCGTCGGGGCGAACTGATTCTCGCGGACCAACGTGAGACGGACGACCTGTTGCGGTGGGCCAAGACGGGTCAAGTGCCCGACTCTCAAGTCAGGTGGATTGTGGATACTCGTAAAATGACCATCGTGTCGCAACTGCATGACTTTGCTCGTCTGGCTCAGCAAGAGACCGTCGCAGAGATCAAGGCGTGCGTGCTGGAGGTGCTCATCGAGCGAGAACTGGCGCAGCAGCGGTCACCCGTTTCGCCCGCCCGCCAACGCGCCATCCAGGAGGCAATGCGCCAACAAGTGGCACGCTTGCCGTGGGGACAGTTGACCCGGCGCATCTTCGACCAGGGCGGTTGGGTCAAGCGCGACCCGGAAACACACAGCATGGTGGTCACGCTGAAAGCGTTCGACAATGCCGTGATCCAAACGGCCATGGAACGATTGTGTGAGCAATGGAATCAGAAGGCCGCGCAGATGCCGTGTGAAGATGGCGTCTATACACTACAGTTCGCGTGCCAGTCGCCGCCATCGCCGCCCTAAAAAGTGTCCGGTCGTGGAGCGCCTCAAACGCGCTCTCTGGAAATATCAGTATCAGCCATCGAATTCATTCGATGGCTTGGTCCGGGTAATCTCACCTGGTCTGGGCAATGCTTGGTCTGGGCAATCCCACCATCAAAGCAATTGGCCCCAGCAGCAACAGCCACATCGTCACGCGCAAGTCATATTGTTGAGCCACCCAACCCAGCCCGAGCGGGATGAATCCACTTACCCAGCCAAAGATGTTCCCCAGTGCCATCACCGTGCCGCTCTGGCCCGGCATATTCGTATAAAGTTGGCCTTTCAGAATTGAATACCAGCCGGCGTTGAAAAACCCCAACAGTCCCAACACTGCCAGCTTGACCCAAAAGCCTGGCGCTAAAAGGAACGTGGTGAACAAAACGAACTCGATCACCGCGCTCACGCGCAGATAGCTCAGTCCACGCACACGCTCCAGCAATGGGATGAGCAGGAAATCGCCCGCCAGTCCCAGGCCCGTCCACACGGCCACGGCCAGGCCTGCCTGCGCCGGAGTCACGCCCACAATGTCCACCATGTACAGCGCCAGAAAGCCGAGCAGCACGTCAAGCATCAGGTCGGAAAACATCAAAAGTGTGAGCCAGCGCAATACCTCGCGGCGCTGTAAGGCGCGCAGGGCGTTGGCAAAGCCGATGCGGAGATTAGAGATTGGAGATTGGAGATTGGGTATTGGGTATTGCGATGTCGAAGCAGATGTGAGCTGGTAGGTGTGAGATGGAAAACGCCAGGCGGCTGTCAGGATGATGAGTGAGAGCGCGGCCAAGAGTCGAAATAGTCCACGCCAACCCAGCCCCACTGTTGTGGCCGCGCCGAGCGCGAGCGAGCCTGTTACCACACCCAGACTCCCGGCGAACGTCCAGCGCGCCATGTTGTGCTCATGACGAGCCGGGTCGGTGTCCATCAGCGCGGCCTGAGAAAGACTCACAAACGCGCCCGAAGCCGGGTAGAAAAGGATAAAGGATGCCAGCAGAGCGAGGAAACTCGAGCTCAAGGCCGAGAGCAACACCGCCAGCGCAAATATCACGCCCCCGCCTAGAATCAGAACGCGGCGCTTCCACACGTCGCCCAGGATGCCCAGGAATGGCTCGATGAGGTTGCTGGCGACGTTGGGCAGGCTGAGCAACATGCCCACCTGGGCATAGTTCAACCCCAGGTCGTTGCGGATCAGCGGCCAGGCCGCCTCGCGCGCGCCGAACACAAATTCGTCGAGGAACTCGATGGCGAGGAGGGTAAAAGCAAAGACGCTTGCACTGCGAAGGGCGCGTGACAGCCGACCGACGACCAACGACGAAGGACGAAACGGCCGTGGCGGCGATCCGCCTTTGTCATTCGCCATTCGTCATGTGCCCTCGCGGCGAAGCAAAGGGGGTGCGTCCTTCGTCACGCGCAGCGGTCATTTGGGGCCAAGGTTTCTCAACACCACCAGCGCCGCGCCCGACAGACACAAACACAGCCACACCAGAATCGTCAATCCCAGCGCCATCAGCGTGATGGGCTTGGGCTTGCCTTCGCCGCGCAGTTGGCCCGCGTTGAACAGCAGCCACAGCCCGACCGCCGCCGCCGAATAGATCGCCAGCACGAGGATGAGCAAAAGCAGCGCGTGATTGTCCACCATTTGCACTGCCGTCGCATTCGGATTGACGAGGACGTGCACGGCCAGGAAAGCCGTGACGGCAAACACTACAAACCACGCCACGCGGCTGCGGGTGAACAGTGTCCAGCCGCTCAGGCCAGGAATAGGCAACGCCTCAAAGAATGTCTGCCACAGCGCGACAAAGAATACGAGCAGGAACACCATCTGTGCAGCGCCGACGACGGCCACGAGTCCGCCGGACACGATGTTGTTCGCCAGAGACAGTCCCCGCAACGCCAGGTCGGTCGGGATGGCGAACAGCCAAAACAGCGCGCCCACTGCAAGCGGCGCGACGAGCGCGATGAGCGCCCCCCTCCCGTCGCGACGGTTGACTCCCTCGATGGCGCCCATCACGGCGAACCCCGCCGGAAGCCCGAACAAGAAGCCTGGCGCATAACCGATCACCCGCGAGGCCAGCACGCACGCCGTGACGACGACCAAGTAGCCGGGTCGAATCTGAAACGCGCCGGTCACGCCCGCATTGCGCATGTGAGCCGATGCCGATTGCGCCCACGCGTATGACCACGTGCCAATCGCCAGCGCAATGAACATACCGGCAAAGACACCCACGCCGCGCGCGCTCGTCGGCGCAAAATACGGGTCGAGGAAGGATGCCACAAGAGCAGTGAGCGCCAGGAACACGGTCAACTCTAGCGCCATAGCCACGCGCTTTACCAGCGGCGGGGCGGGCCACGTCGTCGGCGCAAAGAGTGAGCCGAAGGCTCCACCCACTCGACTGGCTGCACTACCTGCCGCAGCCAACAGCCGGTTGCTCGCGCCTTTGCGTTCGGCAAAGGTGTCGGCCAGGAGTGACGCGCCGAGCGCCAACACGATCGCCATCGCCAAAGCCAGGCCCACGTTGCCCCCGACCACGGCCGTATCCATGGAAACCTGGCGCGGCGAGGGGACGGCGTTCAATAGGTTCGTGCCGCGCCGGGGAATCAACATCAGCAGGAAAGGCGCGTTGGCGGATGTCGCATCCACGCTGGACACCGTCATCTTCCACGTGCCGCCCGCGCTATTACGGACGGGGATCACCATCGGCGCGCTGGCGCTCTGCAAAGCGACCACGGTGGAGATGGGACTGAGCAGCGTCATGCTGAGGCTCCCGCCGTTCCATGCCAGCGCGGCATCCCAATCGTCACCTGCGCGCACCGTGTACGAATACTCGTTTGAAGGTTGGAGTGTAGCTGCAATCAGGGTCGGCGCGGCGTATGCGGCGGGGCGGCTCTGCAAGGTGCGCGCCGCGTCGCGCGCAAATAGTGTGCGGACGACAAGGAAGCGGACGAGCTGTTGTTGCGCCTCAGTGGTATCACCTCCCGTATTCAGAACATGATAAACGACCCAGCCTTGGCCTGGATTGAATGACAAGACGACCGGCACGTCGCCCAGGGGAAGGCGGGCGTAGGCGTGAATCCGCGCCTCCAGCTTGCCCTGTTTGACCTGCGGCCAGGCTGCGCCCGAAGACTGAATCCACAGGTCTTGGCCAAGCGCCGTCTCTGCTTCCTGGTCTACTTTTATCTGCGTCAAGCCGGCTGGAATTTGGCCGCTGGACGCAAGTTCAAGATGGCCAGGGAACGCATCGAGTACAACGTCAAGCGCAAAACCGGAAACGTAGAGTGAGCCGCCGCCCTCCACCCAGCGCGCCAGGTGAGGCGCGACCTCGCGCCTGGCGGCGCTGCCGGAGGCGATGAACAGCGCACACAGTTTATCGAGGAACACATCGTCCTCGAGCTCGGCGCTGGTGATGGAGCGATAAGGGATACTCATCGAGGCCAGCACTCCGCCAATGTCATCCTGCTTGCCGGGTAACACGGCGACGCAGTCAGCCCATTTGGCAGGCGCAGCTTGATCGGCAAGCACACTCGTGCCGGGGATGAGGATGAGCACGATAGCGAGTGAGGTGATGAGAGCGACTTTCATCGTTGACCTCTGCCGGTTGCGGTCGGCCCTTTGATCTTGAGTGATGCACCGAAATCTGAAATCCGATCAGGGTTGAAGCAACACCATGCCGACGCCCATCCGCTCAAGTGCGTCTTGTGCATAGTGGGTCACGATGGCATCCTCGTCGTCGAGCGCGTGAATGAGCGCGGGGATGGCCTCGTGCGACTCGATGGGGACGAGCGCCTTGGCCGCGCGGATACGCTCGACCGGAACACCGTCTTGCAGCGCGCGCAATAGTGTGGGGACCGCCCCGGCGCCGATGCGGGCCAGCGCCACCGTGCAGACTTCTGCCACGTGCGCGCTTTCGTCAGCCAGGTGAGCGGCGAGCGCGTCGGCCGCTTCGACTCCAACCATCGCGTGCAATTCGCCCAGGGCCAACGCTGCGCACGCGCGCACATCCGAGTCGGGATCATTCAACATCTCGATCAGCGTCGCCGCCGATTGCCGGGTGGGGAGGGTGGCCAGCGTCCGCGCGATCCACCAGCGGCCATCCGAGTTGGCTGCGCGTAATCTTGCCGCAAGTTCTGTTGTGACTTGCCCGTGATTCATGGCAGCCAGAGCCGGCACGGCCAGTTCCGCTCGTTCGTCGTCTCCGCTTGCGATCGCGTCGAAAAAATCATCCATCCCAACCGTCATTTGATCCTCATCTTGCACGCAACGGCTCGGCCAAGGTGCGACATGATTTTACCACAGATAGACGCAAGAGTGAGTTGGATTGACTTATCCGCATTCCTGTGTTACAACTTGCCCCCATGCCCTCGCTACGTTCCCGAACGTTTACCTGGATTGCGCTGGCCGCGCTGGCTTTGATGGGTTTGGTCCTGGGCGGCGCGATGCTTGCGCGGCGCACACTGCCGCAGATTTCCGGGACAGCGCGCCTCCCAGGTCTGCACGGCCCGGTGACGGCGGCGCGCGACCGCTGGGGCGTGCCGCACATTTACGCGGGCGATGAGCATGACCTGTTCGCGGCGCAGGGTTACGTCACCGCGCAGGACCGGCTGTGGCAGATGCTTCTGCGGCGTCAGGCCGCGCGCGGCAGGTTGAGCGACTGGCTGGGGCCGCGCGCCGCTCAAGCCGACAGCACGCTCGGCAGGCCAGGTTTCTACACGCAGGCCGAATCCACCTTGCGCTTGCTCGACGCCGAGACTCGCGTCGCGCTAGACGCTTACGCGCTTGGCGTGAACGAGTGCTTGAGGACCTGCCCCGAGCCTATCGAGCTGTCGTTCCAATCTCGGGGCAAAGCGAGACCGATTGAGCCCTGGACGCCGACCGACAGTCTGGCGCTTGCGCAGATGCTGCAATGGGCGCAGTCACAGCAGGCCGACGTGGGATTGCAGGAAGCGTTGTCGGCTCGCCTGGGGCCTGCGCGCGTGACAGAATTGATGGCCGCGGGCGCGCCCGTCGGCCCCACTCCGCCGATTGACCCGGCTGCGCGTCAGGCCTTGCAGTGGGCGGGGCTGCCGCTGATGCACGGCGATCCGCCGGCGGTTGCCTCGGCGCCGGGCCTGCCTGCGGTGTGGTACATGGCGGCACTCCGCTCGGAAAACGGTGCAACCGCCGGGGCGACCTGGCCGGGTGTGCCGGGCATGTTGATAGAGCAGACGGCTGTCATCTCTCGCTCCTCTTCCTTGAGGGAAGAGGCACGTGCGCTGACCCAAGCTCTGTTGGCCCTGCCGCCCGAAGGGTGGCTGCAAGCTCGCGTGCACGGGATGCTGCGTCAATCGCAGATCCCCGACGGGGGATGGGACTACTATTTGTCCGGCAAGACGCGACTGGGTAACGCCTCCGCGGCGGTGTATGAGGTGTGGGTCTGGCATCTGGCGCGCGACACGTTCCAGGCTGAGCTTGGCCCGGATCTGTTCGCGCGCTATTGGGCGGCGGGACTTGCGCCCCGAGCGCTCGTGCGATTGGCTGACAAGCCCGACGATGCCTGGTGGGACGATGTGACAACGCCGCAACGTGAGAAGCGCGACGACATCTTGCGACGCGCTTACGCCGAAGCATTAGAATATCTGGGCCGCCACTATGGTGATTTGCACACGATCTGGGAATGGGATACCCTGCACGCGGCGCAGTTGCGCCATCCGCTCGGCGATGTGTGGTGGTTGAATCGCACGTTCAAGCTTGGCGGCGATGCGCCGTTTGATCCGGGCCAGCCCGATGATCCGCTGAACGCATACGCGCCCGTGCTGATCCCGTCGCTGCGAATTGACGATCGAGGCTTTGCTCTGGCCGGGGGCCAATCGGGACATATGTTTTCGCCGCACGCTATAGACCTGGCGTCTTTATGGGCGCGCGGCCAATCGGTTGCGTTGCAAGACACGGCCCGCCCGCAGGATTTGAAGGATGTGGAAGGTGTGCTCGTGCTTACGCCATGAGTGGGCGAGCACGCCGGGTGGGCGAGCACGTCGGGTGGGCGAGCACGTCGGGTGGGCGAGCACGTCGGCTCGCCCCTACCGGTGGGGAAGCCGAAACACGAGGGGAATTGATGAAACGCTTGTTGAGCCGGGAAGGAATTGGGATTTCGCTGGTCGTGCTGGCCGTGGCTGCGCTGGTGTTTGCCTGGGTCGCGCCGAACGATGTGACCTTGAAAGGCACGAGCAAAGTGGTCTACATTCATGGCGCGCTGGTGTGGACTGCACTGCTGACGTTGACGGCGGCCGGCCTTGTGGGCCTGGCGGCGCTGGCAGCGATGCTGGTCCAGCGCGACAGTGTAATGCATGCCTGGGCTTTGGCGCTGGGGCGCACCGGGCTGCTGTTCTGGGTCGTTTACATCCCGGTCAGTATGCTCGCCTCGCGCATGGCGTGGAACGCGGTGTTTCTGGCCGAGCCGAGGTACACCACGGCGTTTCGCGTGCTGGCCGTGGCGGTCATTGTGCAAGTCATCGTCTTTTTGCTCAATCGCCCGGCCGTCTCTAGCGGCTTGCACGTGGCGCAGGCTGTTGCCCTGTGGTTTATGTTGTTAACGACGCCCAGCGTGCTGCATCCCGATAACCCCATCGTCCGCTCCGTGCCGTCTATTCAGTTCTTTTTCGGGCTGATGGTGCTGGCGTGTGGGATGGCAGCGTTGCAGGTGGCGCGGTTGATGGCAGACCTGATGCCGGGCGCGCGTCCGGCGCGTCAATAGCCTGACATCACAGCAGCGACAACTGCTGTCCCTCTTTTTCGATGAGCGGGTCTCGGCCCAGCTCGTCCCGGAACGCGACGATGGTCAAGCCAGGCTGTGCGACGAGGCTGCGCAACTGGCGGAATTTGAGGAACGTCCACCCCGCGCCGCTCACGGCGCTCTGCAGGCGCGCATCGCGGCGGAGCCTATAGTGCGCCAACGCTCCGCGCCCGCCCGGCAGGACCAAAACCGGCTGGCCGCGCGGCGGGCGCAAGGCGAGCAGGTGTGCGCCCAATTGCGCCGTGGCGCTGAGTATGAAGGTGAACAGCGGATGGCGCTCTCTGCTCCACATGACGTGATCCTCATGCTCTGACACCTGGCAGCCCAGCCGCTCACCCAAAGCCATCAACCCGGCGCGCAGCGAGGCGATTTCCGATGCGCGGATTGAAGGCGTGTCTTCTTCTCGCAAGGCCCATATGCCGGGGCGACGCTGGGCGGCGTACGATTCCAGGGACAGCCGGATGAACGCGCTTTCCGGCGTGCGCGGGCCGGGAAAGCGGCGGTAGACCTCTGCCATGAATTCACTTTCTAAGCACTCTAGCTCGTTTTGCACAAGCCATTCATACACGGCCGCTTCGACGCGGTCGGAGAGCGGCGACTCAAAGCCCGGATCGGTGAGCCACCACAGGCCGCGCACATCTTCGACCGGGTAGACCGGGCTGCGCCTGGAGCGCAGAGCGTCGAGCGTGGCTTGCTCGATCAGCTCGATGGGCAGTGGCCCGTCTTCCGGCATCCGCGCGGCGATGCGAAGCAAGCCGGCTTGCTCGATCTCGGACTGGATCGCGGCGTGAACGAAAGGCCAGGGCGCCGGCTCGCCTCGCGCGCGGAGCATCTCGCCAGCGGCGTGCCGCGCTCGCTCACCGATTTCGGTCGCCAGCGCATCGGCGTCCAATTCGCGGGCCGGCGCGCGCGGCGCGGGATGCCACAGCACGCGCAATCCACGCTGAGGCTCGACCAGCGCGTGATCGAGTCCCAGTCCAAGGCCGGCTCCGGCCAACAACAATCCGTCAAGCGCATCCTCGCCGGCCTCGGAAGAAACCAGCGCGATGTGTCCATCCGGGGCCAGGGCCGGCACGAGCGCGCCAAGCGCTTGCGCCAAGCCGCGCCACCACCAGTCCACGTCGGCGCGGCGGCGCGCCAGCAACGGCTTGAGCGATTCAACGCTGCGCGATGAATGTCCCCACAGCCAGCCGGCCCAGACTGCGCTCAAGGCCCAGAACGTCGGGTCAGGCTGCGGCGGCACGGCGAGAATGAGGCGCACGCTGCCGGGTGGAATGAGCTTGCCCAGCTCGCGCCCACCGCGCGCGACCAGGCTCGCGGCCGGGTCGGGGCTGGAGATCAGGGCGGGCGCCTCGGGCGAGCGTGGCAAAGGCTGATCGCGCGGCGGATGCGCATCGCGCGCGGGGAGAGCGTCTTGCATGGCCAGCCAGGGATTGCGCTCGATAAAGCGCGGCGGGACTTTGAGACTGCGCGGGCGAGGGCGTTCCTCTTCCGCCGAGTGAAGCGAGAGGGCTGCCTCGAACGCGGTGAGCAGCAGCAGGCGAAGGGCGGACTGGTCGGCCTCGCTGGACGCAGCGACCTTGCGGAGAATATCGGCCAGCACCGAAAGCGCCCGCGCGGTGTAGGCTTCGACGACGGCGGCGGCGCGCTCACGCTCGTTCGGCTCGTCGGGCGCGGCGCGCTCGAGCATGAAATAAAAAGCCATCCCGCGCGGCTCAAAGCGGGTGGCGGAGGCAACGTCGGCCTCGTCGGCCGGGCCGGTGCTGTCGGTCTTGCACGCGGCGCAGCGCACGTGCTTGGCCGCAGGCGCCGGGCCGCGCTCGCGCTCCCAGACGAACCACTCGGCCACGGCGCTCTTGCCGCAGGTGGGGCAGCGCGTGGCGTAGAGGCCCTGGGCGTGCTGGCGCAAGGTGGTGTCGCCGCGCCGCGCGTCGCCCAGGCGGACAAAGGCGGCCACGACCTGCGCCGCGTCCGGCGGCCAGAGCAGCGAGTCAATCCAGCGGGCGGCGATTGGGTTAAAGTTCGAGCCGAGCGCGCGCCGACCGAGCGCGACGGATTCGCGCAGGACGCGGCCCGTCTGGCAAAACGGGTCGAGCACCAGGTCGCCGGGGCGGGTGAGCGCGGCGACGTAGGCCGAGGCGACGCCTTCGGGCATGGCGGGCAGGTACGCGCCGATGCCGCGCGCCGGGGGCGGGACTGACAGGCCAGGGACAAAGTGAGCTAGGCTGTCCATCATGAAAAGTATAGCACGGAATGCCTCAATCGGGTGTATGGATTTTTTGCTTGTCAAGACCGCTTGACAAATGTCAAGCGTTTATGGTATTCTATAGTCGCCAGCGGACGAAACTCGGCTCCATGCCGTGTGATCATCCAGCCGAGGCCGGACGATCCTATATCCCTGGCAGCCCTTCTAAAGCCGCTGAGGTCAGCGGCTTTTTCTGCGTGTAATAGACTCCGTACTGGTATCATCTCAATAATTCGCGGGACTAGACTTCCGAAGTCTTGGCAAGACGTTGCGACAAGCGTAAATCCAGTCAAGACTTCGTAAGTCTCCCCTACTTTTTGAGAAGATACCCGTACTGCTTCTCGCGCGTGTCGTCGAGATCATGGACCAGGTGGAATGATGCGGCGTTGGGCTTTGAGAGAGGCAAAGAATCTCTTTCACGCGCCGGCGGCCGAGACCCTTCGCCACCTTCGGCGGCTCAGGGTGACAACAGACCAGACTGTCCAATTTCTCGAATCAGGAATGGCAGATTAGGAGCAGCAAAACTCAAACCGGGGGCGAGAACGCGGTGATGTTTAATATCGGGCGGAAAGTGAATCTCTCCTCGGACAACCGCCGTGACGGGGCCGGTGTGCACGACGACCAACGTGGACATTTGGATGCTGGCGAACGCATCCGGCAGGCCGTAGATAAAAGTCTCGTAATCAGCGATAGACGCGAGGGGATTCGTGGACATATCAGGCGGGCAGCGGCAAGTTCACGGCGGTCAACACAGGTTCGACACGCTCGTTGAGCAGTTGGCGGTATTCTTCCTCGCGCGCCAAGAGAGTCTCGTATAACCCCAGCCATTCAATCAACTCTAGCCGCTGCTCGATCTTGCCGGCTTGAACCAACCGGTAAAACTCGTTTGAGCGCAACCGATACTTGCGCTCAAACTCGCGCAGGCGGTCTTCGATGCCTTGCATGTCCAGTATCAGCAGAATTAAATCCTTCGAATCGCTCATGGCTCACCTCTCGATATACCACTCTAGATATTATAGCACATCCCCCATGGCTAGGAGCTTGTCGGAGAGAACCCTGACGGGCCGGAATCGAGGCTTCAGCCGGTGAGCACGCGGCGATTTTCGGCCAAAACCGGCTAAAGCCTAGACTCCGAAACGCCTCTCCGACAAGCTGCTAGGCTTGTACTCCGCCGTTGCCACTCAATTGCTCGCAAGTCTTCCACAATCTCGTTCAACTCGCGGATGCGTTCCAAGAGGCTGGCGGTGATCTCGGTTGGGCGGCGCAATGCTTCAGTTTCGGTTCGGTTGGGATTGCGCACGGTCAGGTCATAGCCGCGCGCTTTGATTTTGGCCACCGGCACGACCCACGCATTGGGCGTATAGACGCTGGGAGACTCGGAGACGGCCGAGGTTTTGCGGAAACGTGCGCGCCTCGGAAAAATGCTCGCGAGCGTCTCGCCACTCTGCGGCGATTACTCAAACAGTCTGGCTTGTATCGGGAGCGCACCGAGGCGGGCGATGTATGGCGTTGGGCAAAGGAACCGTCCGGCCCATGGACGTTGACATGGGAGATGGATCATGCATAGAAATCTGTTCGACTGCCCGCTCGATGGCATCCGCCAGAGTAATGAGTAAAGAGTAAAACGTAATCAGAGTTCGCCGCGAAAGGCGCGGGCGGGATGGCTTGGTCTACGCGGCAAGCAGCATAGGCCGACCCTCCTGTAGACCCTTAGGGTCTTGGAGACCCTTAGGGTCTACAAGGTCTAATCAAAATCCTCCGGCGTCAGTGGTGCAAGAACCTGATCGTCAATCGGTATTTGATGCGCGGCGACAAGGCCTTGCGCACCATCGAACCATCCAAGAACATCGTCCCTTTGCAAGCGCGTGGGTTGATTCGAGAGATAGGCCTGATACGACGAATACGGCCACTGGCGGAAATCGGTCACAAGTCCGTGCTTTTGCGGGTTCAAGTGGATGTATCGCACCAACTGGATAAGGCACGCTTGCGTCAGTACAGGTATCCGCCCGAAGGGATGTTGAAACAGACTGCCCGTGCGCCCGCAGGCTTTGTTGATGGCCTTGGCGTAGGCGTTGAAAAAGTTGGAGAATGCGATAGACCCTAAAGGTCTTTCGAGACCTTTAGGGTCTTGAGCTTCAGCGTCCTTGATTCTCACCAAAACGTGAAAGTGATTTTTGAGCAGGCAATAGGCATATGTCTCTGCCGCTGGCTCGATGTGCTTGGTATACAGTTGCAGGAAATAGCGATAGTTGCGCTCTTGTACAAAAATGTCCTCGCGGTTGGTGCCGCGATTGTAGATGTGATAGAACATACCCGACTTGTGGCGGTGGGCTGGTCATTGCCTCACCTTTCCTCAAGACCCTAGAGCGGTTTCCTGATCAGTGTACGGGATGGCTGCTCACGGCGGATTGCCAAATCCGCCGCTGGATTTGGCAATCCAGCGGGAGCATGCCGTACATGCAACTGGAATTCGCTCTAAGGGTCTCCCAGACCCTTAGGGTCTATTGGTCTACTTGACCTCGACATCGTCCTCCAACCCCAACTCCCGCAGCGCCACCTTGGTCTCTTCAATCTTTTGCTCCGAGATGCCTGCCTCTTGGGTCACACTCACCTGCACTGTTAGACGCAACCCTTGACCACTCGCGAATCTCGACAGCACACGGTTATAAAAATTCGTCCACTTTTGCGGCGGAATGTCGCCTGTCCACATGAGTTGTTGGGCCACCTGGGCGGCTTGAGGACCTTTGCCAAAGACCGGCACCTCTACGATATTGGCCTTGCCGTCATCCTGCGGTTGAGCAGACTGCCCTGGCCTGTAGGGTGAACCGGCGTCGTTGGCAGGCTTGGCCGGTAATGGCGCGGGTGTGGGAGCCTCCTTCGCTTTCTTGTAGGCTTCGGCCGTCTCTCTGGCGATGATGAACATGTCGTCGGCGACTTCAACCTCGCTCGCGCTCATTCCCACGCCATATAGGAACGGATCGTAGCCGCCGCTGGGGGCCTTGCCCACATAGGCCAGATGGCCGCTCGTCACTCCGCGCGCAATTGTCTCTTTGACTACATCGGCGTTGAGCAGGCGCGGAAACTGTGGCGAGGCGAAAAAGGCATCCCGCACTGACTTGGTGCTCCACTCTTTGAATGCGGGTGGCCAGTTGCGTACGATAAAGCTCGGGCTGACGCTATCTATCAAGTCGCCATCCTGGCGCAGGTGACCCAGCATCAACTGCACCAGTGTTTCGGCGGCGCTGGAATGAACCAGGCCGAGGTCAATGGTTTTGAGCGTGTTGTCTTTGCCTAGCATGACGATTGTCTTGTACGTGCGCCAGACCGATTCCTTGAGGTCGCGCGCCGCCAGCTTGATGTTTTCCGCGAGCTGGCGCTTTTGCGCGTCATCCAGGCGAGATTCATCTTCATCGCGGATGGCTTCCCAGGCGAGCGCCTTGCGCGCTTCTTCTTTGAGAGGCGCACTGTCGTCGGCAACGGCCCAGATCAGCGCGCTTTTGAAGGTGCGGCCCGATGTGCCGTATTCGCGCGTCAGCGATTCGACAAACTGAAGCACGCCTTTGTCCTGCATGGATCGGTCAGGCGCAAGCACCGCCAGGGTCAGCACCGGACGGTCGGCGATCTGGTTGCTTCGCTCAGCTTGTTTTCGACACCTTAAAAACCGCATAGGCGCATCTTCCCCTCGGCAGCGCAGTAGTGCACAAATTGCACGCGCGTCCGAACAGGTTATGTCCGGCTGAGGCCAAGACTTGGGGCAGTTGGCGATTCAGGTACAGAAATAGCTTCCATGTCGGCCGCCTGAATCGTCATCCGGCAAGTCTCGCACAGCCCGACCGTAACCGCACGTAGATGACCCGCCGAGCGGCGCGGCTCCCTGGATGGGCAGCCCGGCGATGGCTGGTCGTTCCCAGGCCTGCGGCTCCAACAGACCTGCCCATAGTCTGTTGCTGAGCGATGACCCTCTGGGGCAAGACCCAGAGCGCCCGGTTGGGACTGCACGGCAATCTCTCCAGACCGGCCAGCCCGGCGGGGATGCGGCTCGTGAACGGGTGGGCCTCAACCCTTGGGCGATGCAACGGCCAAGTAGTGATCTACCGGGGGCAACTGCAAGCCGTCCAACACCGCCTGTTGAAAGTCGGATACGTCACCGATCTGCTGAAGCCGACTGTCGTCGACAAACACCTGATCGGTGACGAACAACGGGGCGAACTCGTCCAGAACGCGCTGGCCGGTGTAGGGTAAGCCGGCCCGTTGGCAGCGGAGTTCCAGGATCGCCCAGGCCAGCAGGGCTACCAAGTTGAAGAACACCAGGCCCTCAATGCGTTGGTCGGTTTGCACATAGACCGGGCGCACCTGCAACGGGCCTTTGAGCACCGCGTTGCGTTTCTCGATCCCGTCTTGGCCTTTGTAGTAGGTCAGGGCTTGGTCCGCCGTCAAGCCAAGCTGGTTGGTGCCCAACAGATATTTGCCATCCAGGTCGATGGCTTCAGCCAGCTTGGGTCGGTTGGTGGCAAAGGTCAAGCGCAAGGCTCGGTCGGAGCCGCTCAACTCGACATCCACCAGGGACTTGGCCGGGTTCCCCCGTTGGGCAAAGGCGATCTGTTGAGCAGTGTAAGTGGCCCGAATGTAGCGACCGGTGTTGAGATGTTGACGAATGTAGTCCAGCCGATCCAGCAGAGCTTTGAGATGATGCTTGCGCTTGTCCTCGTCCAGCCGCCGATTGTTCTCACTCCAG
>CAYGWJ010000392.1:0-28463 GCA_964353405.1 uncultured Anaerolineae bacterium | reverse complement strand
CTTGGTCAACGGCAATTCTACCCCAAAAGCCTGCGAACTTTATATCCGCTCGATCATGTCATAAGGGCGCGTTTTGCAGACCCTCGCATCCGAATCGCTTGTATTTACGGGCGTGGCTCGTCCCCAACGCGAAACGCTCTCGACATGGCGATGAACATCGAAGCGGCGCGGCTGTTGACGTGGCGCGCGGCCTGGCTGGTGGACCAGGGACAAGCGAATACAAAGTTCGCCGCGTTCGCCAAAGCCTTTGCCGCCGATTCCGCGATGAAAATTGCCACCGACGCCGTGCAAATCTTTGGCGGCTATGGCTACATGAAGGAATACCCGGTAGAAAAGCTGATGCGCGACTGCAAGGTGTTCCAGATTTACGAGGGCACCAGTCAGATTCAGCGCAACATCATTGCGCGCGAACTCTTGCGCGGCTGAGGAGGACGAATAGGCCAGGGCCTCTCCCTATCGGAGAGGCCTGGGCTCAAGCTGGCCGCCTCGACCTGAGAGCCCCTTGTAGGGCACGCTTCGCGTCCATACCTGCCCCCAGCGCGGCGGCTATGGAAAGCCGCCCTACAAAGCTACCTCTCCGACAGAGATCCCCTTGTAGGGCACGCTTCGCGTCCATACCTGCCCCCAGCGCGGCGGCTATGGAAAGCCGCCCTACAAAGTTGCCTCTCCGACAGGCTGCTAGCGCAAGATTTGATTGAACTCTATTTTTTCGCCGTCAGGCCCGCGTATGGTGAAAAACTTTACTCCGTGTGTCCAAAAGGGTAAGAACACCGGTGCGTTTTCCTCCAATATCTCTAGCCCGGCAGCCGTAATCTCGGTATACGCCTTTTCAATATCAAGGACGTTCAGCGCGATGTGATCTATATGGCCGTCTTGCCGGGCGGCGATCTCTTTGCGTTCTTGACTGGCTAATTGGTAAAGTTCAATCGTTAGATCATCCTTCTGCAGCATGGCGACCTGGATGGCCTCAGGCTGCCCGGCAAGATCGGTGCGCATGGTTTGGGTGAAACCCAAATTCAGATAAAATGCCTTCGATCGTTCCAGGTCAGTCACCGGAAGGCCCAGATGCTGAACTCCTTGCAGATTGCCTTGTAATAACATTGATCTTTTCTCCTTTATGTCCCCAATCCACGAGCGACCCGCTCGGCTAATTCTTCGACGGAGGTGTCTTTATCTCGCAGGTGGATCGGGATGCTATTTTCCCGGCACTCGTTCAGAATGGTGTGTGTGAGCCGGGTGTCAAATTCCAGGAATTTGAGCCATGCTGCTTCGGGATTTGGTAACTGATAGACCGCTTCCTTCATGGCCTTTCGTTCGCCAAACGCTTCCCAAATCTGGACGCTCGAGTGTTCGGGTGCTGACAGACATGCAATCTGCCGAGCTGGAATGGCCTGCGCAAGGAGAGCGGGGTTGCTTATTCCGCCGTCAATGAGCATGCCCACACCAGGCTCGACCCTATCCAGGTCCTCGGCCAACAAATCGAGGTATTCAGGCAGCGCCGCCTGGTTAAAGCTGTCAAACTCGTCCCAGGACATGGCGAGCAACCAGGCCAATCCGTTGTCGGCTATAGACCACGCCGTGTTGACAGGATGACGTGCCTGGCTGAATCTGTGGTGATATGCCCCGTAGATATGGGCATCCATATCATATACAGGCATCTCTAGCCGGACTGAAAGAGCCTGGCAGACTGTTGTCTTGCCGGAGCCGGCTCCGCCGACAATCCAATAGAGCGAAGAGCGACCGGCCAGCCTGTCGCGGGCTTGTATCAGTAAAGCCTGATTGATAGGGAAACGCATGTTACGAGTTGACCACGCACACGATGTCTTTCACACGGCGCAAGGCCTCAACGTGATCCTTCGGCGAGGTGAAACCAGCCCCCTGTCCTGACGTTGCTCACTCAAATTGCCGACAACTATGGGAGCACCCCACTCGTAATCATCTTCGCAGGGCACCCGATAGTAGTAACTCGGGGGTATGTATGTGAAATAGTAGCCATCAGACTCGGGCAATGCTTCCAAACTCGTCCGCCGCAAATCGTGACGCGAAAGGCGAGCCACACCAGCCGGCGCCGCCCGCTGTAGTTGCTAGCGGCTTGGAAGTCTACCACACTTTCCTTGCCGCGTCGGGCATGTCGTCCCACGACACGTCAGGCCGCAATTCCTTGCATTTCGCTACTAGTGCAGAGATACTGCCAGTCTGTTCACAGCAGGCAACTAGCTCTCTAGCCATGCTGTCTTTCGCCTCCGGCAAGTTCTCGTGCTCTATGCCCAGGTCAAAGCAGAGCGTACGCAGTTCATCTCGGTTGAAGCGCTCTGTCAGATTTTGGCGCAGCTCGGCCCGGTATTCCAACTTTCGTTTACCCTCGGCGCTTGCCCCTTTGCCTTGCCCGTCGCCCGTGCCGCTGGTGGGGGGCGTACTTGTAGGTTGCATGGTGTTAAATCCTGCATAGTCTGCGGTCAGCCTCGCAGGATCGCCCATGTCAAAACCCAGGTCGTTTGCCAAGAGTTCAACAAGTCCATAGTCAGTCCCGGACAGAATCACCACGCGAGTTTTGTCACCCATGTTCTCTATCACGAAGCCGCCCGCGCCGCCCGTCAAACGATAGGTCGTTGCGCCAGGTACTCTTTCTACATTGCACAGGCCAGCTAAATGCCGATAGGCCAGCCGGTTTACCCTTTTCGTTGGCAGGTCAACCGTCACGGCTATCACGTTCGCGTCAACCGCTGCCATGACCTTTTCAATTTTTGTTAGCTGCATATCACACCTCCAAACAAAAAGCCGCTTTGCCCATTGCAAGCGACTCGTGGGTGTGCTATACTCCCAAGTGCCAGGCCGCCGCAATCGGCTTGACCATGCCCACAGTGCTACTAACACTGGTGGGCATCTTTTATTCTACAACAGACCACACCAGAGGACAAACATCACTTGTCGCCCTCGGCACTGGCGGGCATGTCGTCCCATGACACGTTAGGCCGCAATTCCTTGCACTTTGCCATAAGCGCAGAGATACGGTCAACACGTTCACAATGGGCGATTATCTCTCTCGCCATACTGTCAAGCAGTTCTGGAAAGTTTTCATGCGGTATACCCAGATCAAAACATAGATTACGCAATTCCTCTCTGCCAAAGTAGGTCGCAAGGTCGTGGCGCAACTTGGCTCGATATTCCGGCGAAAATGCACTCTTTGTCTTGTCTTGCCCGCCGTCCGCGCCGCTGGTGGGCAAGTCGGAAGCGGCTTGACATTGCTTTATCTCGGCTTTAATCAGTCCAGTGATAGCCCAATATGCGGTCATGTCGTCCGCAAACCAATTCATGCTATGTCGGACTTGGCCGCCGAGTGGCGTGACAGTGTACTTGCCCCACAGTTTGCCGTCCTGTTCAAAGCTAAAGACGACGGTCTCACCATATTCGTCTTTTGTGATAGTGAACGTGCCAGGCTCAATCCACTGAATAGCCGCACCCACGGCAGTAACAATATCTTTTACAGTCAATGTCTTTGTCATTTCGCACACCTCGCAAACGAAACGGGCCGCCGCAGTCTTGCGAACAGCCCGCCCGAAGTGTGGTACAATTCTGGCAGTCGTGCCGCTCGCATCGGCCCGGCTATGTCGCCCCAAGTGTTGACGCACGAGGGGCGAATCTATTTTACCTCACTTGTTGCCCCGCTTGTGGTAGGGCACTGCAAACTTCTTGACGCTTTGCGCTTTACCTCATCACCGCGCCGGTCATAGTTGCTCGTGGTAGTCGGACTAGAGTGCCCCATCAACTTTTGAATCGTCACGAGGTCATTGCCATTGTCCAGCAAGTTGCCCGGAAAGCTGCGCCGAAAGTCGTGCCACGTGATGTTTTGCACTTCGGCTTGCCCGGCACACTTGGAAAGCATTTGAGCCAGCGCCTCATCACTCACGCCATGCCCCACGATCACGCGCCCGCCCTTGTTGACGGCATAGAACAGAGGGCCGTCATCGTCGCCGCGAATGGTCAGCCAGTCGGCCAGGGCCGCCGATGCCCCGTTGTAAATGTAAACCGTTCGGGTCTTGTCGCCATTGCCGTGTATCCTCAAGTCGCCCTCATCGTCGGCGGTCTTGATAAAGTTTGACAGTTGCAACTCGGCCAACTCTGACCGCCGCGCGCCGGTTGCCCAGGCGAGGGCGATAATGGCCGCGTCACGCGCCCCGGCTGGTGTAAGGTCGGCTTGGCAGGCTTGCATCAAAGCCGCCAACTCGCCGGGCGCAATGTGACGGCCCTTTTGGGGCCGCGTGCCCGTCACGTCTTTGACCGCCGCAACCCGCGCTACTTGGGTGACAATTTCCTCACGCTCGGCTTGGGGCAATCGCCCCTCAAAGGCCAAGTCGCCCAGGCGCCGCGCTCACCAGCGCACAGAGGCAAGCACACGGTTTATAGTGTTGGGTGACTTGGTCTCGGCCTGTAACTTGGCCACGTATTCCTCAACCAGTAGCTTTGTCATGGGCCGCCCGGCTCGCCATTCCTCAAAAGCGCCCAGGTCGTGCAAGTAACCGCGCTTGGTGTTATCGCTTTTCAATTGAGGATCGCGCTCTATCTCGCGCTTGATTTGCCGCAGGGTCTTGTCGCTTGCCTGGGTGATGATTGCTTGTTTCATGTCGCCTCTTTTCTTTTCCTTGTTTCAATTTGACTTGCCAACCAGCTGGGAGTAAACTCTACGCAAGTGCACCGCATTTGGTTTTTCCCCTCTCCAGAATGGAGGTTTAAAATGAAGACCGAATTCGTTCGCTTCGTTTCTGTATTTGTAGCACTGACGTTGGTACTTATCACCGCATTGTCTCCAACAACGCCGAGGGCACTGGCAAACCAATCCCCGAACGTTGTGATTGCCGACGCTCCCTCGGTTTTCTCTCCTTCACGACTTGATAGTATGCTACCGCACGCGATAGAAATGACATCACTCCAACCGAATTGGGTAACCGTACTGGCAACGTCGGTATCAAGTTCTACTGCCATCACGGCAGGTGGGTCGCACAGCTGCGCGCTGACGTCTGGAGGTGCGGTCAGGTGCTGGGGATGGAACAGCTCTGGGCAATTGGGCGACGGTACGACGACCGACCGTAGTACGCCTGTGAACGTGGTCGGGCTGACGAGCGGCGTGAGCGCCATTGCCACGGGTGAGATGCACACCTGTGCGCTGACCTCTGGCGGCGGGGTCAAGTGCTGGGGAGATAACGGCTCTGGACAACTGGGCGATGGCACGACGATAAGCCATACCACGCCCGTGGATGTGGTCGGCCTGGCAAGCGGCATGAGCGCCGTCGCCGCAGGCGGGTCGCATACCTGCGCGTTAACATCCAGCGGCGGAGTCCAGTGCTGGGGAGAAAACGGCTATGGACAACTGGGCGATGGCACGACGATAAGCCATACCTCGCCCGTGGATGTGGTCGGGCTGACAAGCAGCATGAGCGCACTCGCCGCAGACGATTCGCATACCTGTGTGCTGACGTCTAGCAGCGGGGTCAAGTGCTGGGGACAGAACAGCTCTGGGCAGCTGGGCGATGGCACGACGATAAGCCGTACCGCGCCCGTGGATGTGGTCGGGCTGACAAGTGGCGTGAGCGCCATCGCTGCAGGTGGGTCGCGCACCTGTGCGCTGACCTCCGGCGGCGGGGTCAAGTGCTGGGGATCGAATGGCTCTTATACGCCTGTGAACGTGGTCGGGCTGACGAGCGGCGTGAGCGCCATCGCTGCAGGTAGGGGGCATTATTGTGCGGTAACATCCAGTGGCGGGGTCAAGTGTTGGGGAGGAAACGACGATGGGCAACTGGGCGATGGCACGACGACATACCGTACCACGCCCGTGGATGTGGTCGGGCTGACGAGCGGCATAAGTGCCATCGCCGCAGGTGGGGGGCACACCTGCGCGCTGACGTCTGGAGGCAACGGGATCAAGTGCTGGGGGTACAATTACAATGGGCAACTGGGGATTGGGGTTTTTGGCTACAGCGCAGTGCCGGTGGACGTGATGGGGTTGAGCAGCGTGGTCGCCACCGCGACGGGAGTGCATCACAGCTGCGCGCTGACCTCCGACGGTAGAGTCAAGTGCTGGGGATTTAACTTCTTTGGAGCACTGGGCGACGGTACAACGACAAACCGTTGTACGCCTGCGAACGTGGTCGGCCTGCCAAGCGGCATAAGTGCCATCACCGCAGGTGGGTTGCACACCTGCGCGCTGACGTCTGGAGGCAATGGGGTCAAGTGCTGGGGAGCGAACGACTCTGGACAAGTGGGCGTGGGCGTGTGCAACAGCCAGACGACATTCTGTACAACGCCCGTGGACGTGGTCGGGCTGCCGAGTGACGTGAGCGCCATTGCCGCAGGAAATCAGCACACTTGTGCGCTGACCTCCGGTGGCGGGGTCAAGTGCTGGGGACGGAATACTGAGGGGCAATTGGGCGATGGTACGACGACCGGCCATTATACACCCATGGATGTGATCGGGCTGACGAGTGGCGTGAGTGCCATTTCCACGGGTGGGTTTGGGTTGCATACCTGTGCGCTGACCTCGGGCGGCGGGGTCAAGTGCTGGGGATCAAACCGCTCTGGGCAACTGGGCGACGGTACGATGACCGACCGTAGTGCACCTGTGAACGTGGTCGGGCTGGCAAGCGGTGTGAGCGCCATTGCCGCGGGTGGGACGCACACCTGTGCACTGACCTCCGGCGGGGTCAAGTGTTGGGGCAATAACGGTTATGGACAACTGGGCGACGGCACGACGACCGACCGTAGTGCGCCTGTGAACGTGGTCGGGCTGGCAAGCGGTGTGAGCGCCATTTCCACGAGTGCGTTGCACACCTGTGCGCTGACCTCCGGCGGCGGGGTCAAGTGCTGGGGATGGAACAACTATGGACAACTGGGCGACGGCACGACGACCAACCGCACCGCGCCCGTGGATGTGGTTGGGCTGACGAGTGGCGTGAGTGCCATCGCTCCAGGTGGGTCGCTCACCTGTGCGCTAACATCCAATGGCAGAGTCAAGTGCTGGGGACGGAACACCGAGGGGCAACTGGGGATTGGGTGCACTTACTATAGCAGTGTGCCAGTGGATGTGGTGAGATTAGGGGATTACATGGTCTTCCTACCCGTGGTTCTGCGCTCGTTTCCATAGCGGATTGCAACCGCCGCAAATAAGGTGATTTCACCCAACTGCTGACCGTTCGCTGACGGTCGCCTCTGACATTCATGTAAACAGTCCGTTGTCGGCTCGCAATTGGACAAACAAAAATGCAGGATTCCTCGCGCGCCACAAGCCGCGCAAACAACAGGGCCGTAGGCGCTGACCTGCGGCCCGGATCGTCACAGGATCAGCATCACATAACAGGTGTCTTTGTGGTACAATCACTTAATGTCTAGATCACAGCAAGAATACGCCGCACTTTTGCCACAAGCCAGCTTACTCGCCGCGATGGGCAATCGCGACTTTTCACTGCTGTTCTACGGCCAGCTTCTCTCCCAGACGGGCGACCAGTTTCTGTTTATCGCCGCGCTGTCCCTCATCAACCACTTTACCGCTTCGCCCCTGGCCCTGAGCGGATTGGCACTCGCCATCTCGATCCCGCAACTGACCTTTGGGCTGCTGGGCGGCGTGCTGGTGGATCGCTTTAACCGCAAGCGACTGCTCATCGTATCGGACATTTTGCGCGCGCTGGTGATTTTGCCGGCGCTGTTGGTGCACCAGCGTAGCGAGGTGTGGCTGCTCTATCCGGCGGCGGCGGGATTGGCTATCGTCGGAACGGCGTTCTATCCCGCGCGCAACGCCGTCATCCCGAACATCGTCCCGCCCAAGTTGCTGCTCAGCGCCAACACGCTCATCCAGGTGAGCTACATCCTGGCGCTCGTGTTCGGCGCGACGCTGGCAGGCTTTGTCGTCAAGTGGTGGGGGCCTGCCTCGGCCATCCTCTTTGACAGCGCCACGTTTGCCGTCTCGGCAGCCCTCATCGCGCTGATGCGCATCCCGCCCAACGACACGGCCAAGTTGCACGAGTCAGCGCGGACGGTGCGGGGACAGCTTGTGCAAGGCTTGCGTTACGTGACGGGCAGCCACCTGCTCGTTCGCGTGCTGGCGATCACGGCCATCGCCGCGCTTGGCATCGGCGCGATTCAGATTCTGGGCTTGAACTTTCTCAACCTCCGCCTGAACGTGACCGAGCAGGGTTTTGGCCTGACGATGGGGATGGTGGGCATTGGCGTGGCGATAGGCGGCGCGTTCGTCCAGCGCATCGCCGCTCGGAGGCCCGCCAATCAAGTGGTGGGGCTGACGCTGGCGGGAGTGGGCATCGCCATCATCATCTTTGCGCTCGCGCCGAACTTTGGACTGGTGTTGATTGCGGCAGCCGGCATCGGGCTGTGCCTGGTCGTCGCGCGTGCAGGATTGGCGACGCTCACGCAGCAACTGGTGCCCGACCAGATACGCGGACGAGTGGAAAGCGCGGTGAATATGGTGGTCAGCGTCTCGACCGCCGCCGCGCAGGGGCTGTCGGGTCTGCTGGGCGATCCTCACTTTCTCGGCGTGCAGGGCGTGTTCATTGGTGCGGGTGCCATCACGCTGGCAGCCGGCGTGAGCGCCATCTATGCTTTGCGTGGAGTCGTGCAGGCCGTTGCGTCCACGTACGCATCGCGCGAAACATAAACGACTAGAAATCTTCCAGTGTCATCTCGCAACTCTTCTGCTCAACTGCCGCCGCCCGTATCAGGCGACCGCGACACTCTCCGCATCTTGTGGCGTTGTTATGGCTATTTGCGTCCCTGCTGGAGGTTGGCCGTCGGCGCTTACGTGTCCATGCTGGGCATCAACGCTCTCAACGTGGCCGTCCCTCAATTCCTCCGCTGGATCATTGACCAGGGCATCAGCGGACAGAACGTCTCGGTGCTCGGCTGGGCCGTCCTCGGCTTGTTAGCGCTGACGCTGGTCAAGGGCGTGCTGACTTTTTCTCAGGGCCGGTGGAGCGAGACCGCCGGGCAGGATGTGGCTTACGATTTGCGCGGCGACATCCAGCGCAAGCTCACCCAGCTTTCGTTTTCTTTCCATAGCCAGACCGAAACGGGCGAACTGCTCTCGCGTGCCATGCAAGACGTCGAGCGCATCCGCATGATCACCGGGCGCGCCACCATCCGCATGGTTAACAGCATCGTGTTGCTCATCGCGACCGCCGGGGTGTTGATCTGGATGAATCCTCGCCTGGCCCTGTTGGCGGTGGTGACGATGCCGTTATTGGCCTGGCGCGCGATTTACTTTGGCCGCCGCTACCGCCCGCTGTCACTCGCCATTCAAAAGCAATTGGCCGTGCTGACGACGCGCCTGGAACAAAACCTGCGCGGCGCGCGTGTGGTCAAGGCTTTTGCGCAAGAGCGCTCCGAGACTGAGCGCTTTGACCGCGAGAACGAAAAATGGTTTGACCTGTCCGCCCGCTCTATCGAACTGGAAGCGGTCAACATCCCGCTCCTGCACCTGCTCGCCAACGTCAGCTCGGTGTTGATTCTCTGGTACGGCGGATGGCTCGTCATCCAAAGCCATCTGACCCCTGGGATTGCCCAGGGGCTTACGCTCGGCGAGCTGGTGGCGTTCACCACGTACCTGGCTCAGCTTGTCCAGCCCGTGCGGATGCTCGGCATGACGGTACCCTTGCAGGCGATGGGCGCGGCGGCGGGCGAGCGTATCTTTGAAATCCTGGACACGGTGCCCGACGTGCGCGATGCGCCCGACGCCAAACCGATGCCGCCCATCCAGGGGCACGTCTGCTTCGAGCGCGCTTCGTTTGCCTATGGCAAGCGGCCCGTCGTCAAAGACATCACCTTCGAGGCGCTGCCCGGCCAGGTCATTGCGCTGCTGGGACAGACCGGCTCCGGCAAGTCCACGCTCATCAGCCTCATCCCGCGCTTTTACGATCCCACGTCCGGGCGAGTGGCAATTGATGGCCGCGACATCTGCCAGTTCACGCTCAACTCACTGCGTAGCCAGATCGGCATCGTGCTGCAAGACACCACACTCTTTGCTGCGACGTTTCGGGAGAACATTGCCTTTGGCTCGCCTGGCGCGACGGAGGCCCACATCCGTGAAGCGGCTCAGGCGGCCCAGGCGCACGACTTTATCATGCAGATGCCTGAAGGCTACGACACGAACGTAGGCGAGCGCGGCATCACGCTTTCCGGCGGGCAGAAGCAGAGGATCGCGATTGCCCGCGCGCTGCTCACCGATCCGCGCATCTTGATTTTGGACGATGCCACATCATCCGTGGACACGGGGACGGAGCACCTGATTCAGAAAGCGCTCGAGCGGGTGATGCAGGGCCGCACGACGTTTGTCATCGCGCACCGCTTGAGCACGCTGCTGCGCGCCGACCTGATCCTCGTCCTGGACCGGGGCCACCTTGCCACTCGCGGCACGCACGAAACACTCTTGCATACATCCGAGTTGTATGCCGAAATCTATTATCGCCAATTTCACAATGATCAATTTTCAATGTCTAAATCTCAAGCGGCAACGGCAAGCATCGAACATTGAGAATTGACAATTGATATTTGATATTTGATATTTGATATTTGAGATTTGAGATTTGAGCATGAGTTTCGGAATCGGAGTCACCGCCCCGCGCTCAGGGCCCGGGGCCGTCCTGGAACAGTTCGGGACGGAAAAAGAAGAAGGCAAATATTTCGACCGGCGCGTCGTCGCGCGGCTGGTGAGGTATCTGCCTCCCTACGGGCGGCGCATGTCGCTGGCGCTCGTGGCGATGCTGGTCGCTTCGGGCTTGACGCTGGCCACGCCTTATCTGTTCAAAGTGACGATTGACCAGTACATCTCCCAGGGCGATGTGGCCGGGCTGATGCGCATCTGCCTGCTCACCGGTGCGGCGTTCATCGGCCTTTACCTGGCGACGGCGGCGCAGCAATACCTGCTCTCGTGGGTGGGCCAGCGCGTCCTCGCCAATCTCCGCGCCGATATGTTTCACCACTTGCAGCTTCTCCCCTTGGGCTATCACGACACGCGCATCGTCGGCGTCACCGTCTCGCGCGTCATCAACGACGTGGCCGTCATCAACGAGCTGCTCTCGGAAGGCTGGATCACCCTGGTGGGCAATCTGCTCATCCTGGTGGGCATCGTCGTGGTGATGCTTTCGATGAACTTGCAGCTTGCGCTGCTGTCCTTGACCGTGATCCCGCTCATGCTGCTCGCGATGGTTCTGTTCTCGCGCCGCGCCAAGTCTGCCTTCCGTCAGACGCGCACCAGTGTGGCCGCCGTCGTGGGCGACCTGGCGGAGGGCATCGCCGGGATGCGCGTCATTCAAGCCTTCGCTCAAGAAGAAAAGGCGCAGGAGCGTTTCGACCAGGTCAATGTTGCCAATCGAAACGCGCACGTCAACGCGTTGTCGCTATCGTTCATCTTTTTACCGTCCATCGAGTTTCTGGGAATGCTGGCGACGTGCATCGTGTTGTGGTTCGGCGGCCAATATGTGATGCAGGGCCGGGTGACGCTCGGCGTGCTCGTCGCGTTTCTTGCGTATGTCACGCGCTTTTTCCAGCCGATCCAGGACTTGAGCCAGCTTTACAGCACCTTGCAGTCGGCGATGGCAGGCGGCGAGCGGGTGGTCGAGCTGCTTGACACCGAGCCGACCGTGCAAGATCATCCCAACTCGCGCGAGATGCCACCCATCACCGGGCGAATCGTCCTCGACCACGTCTCGTTCCGTTACCGCCAGGACACGCCAGAGGTATTGAGCGACGTGAGCCTCACCATCGAACCGGGGCAGACCGTGGCGCTCGTTGGGCCGACCGGGGCGGGCAAGACCACAGTCGCCAACCTCATCGCGCGCTTTTACGACGTGACCGGGGGCGCGGTGACGATTGACGGGATAGACGTGCGTGAGGTCGCGCAGTCTTCACTCCGCCGGCAGACCGGGCTGGTGCCGCAAGACCCGTTCCTCTTTACCGGCACGCTGGCCGATAACATCCGCTTCGGACGCCCGGATGCTTTGCAAGACGACATGGAACAGGCCGCGCGCCTCGCCAACGCGCACGGCTTTATCGCCGCGCTGCCCGATGGATACGACACTCGGAGCCTCGAAGGCGGCGCCAACCTGTCTGTCGGCCAGCGGCAGCTCGTCTGCATTGCGCGAGCCATCCTGGCCGATCCACGCATCTTGATTCTGGACGAGGCCACTGCCAATGTGGATACGGTGACCGAGGCACTTGTCCAGGAAGCGCTGGAGCGATTGCTGCATGGACGGACTGCCGTCGTCATCGCGCACCGGCTCAGCACCATCCGCAACGCCGATTTGATTTGCGTGGTGCAGGCTGGCCGGATAGTGGAGCGCGGGCGGCACGAAGAGTTGCTGGCTCTGGACGGCGTATACCGCGCGCTGCACGACCAGCAGTTTGTGCAAGTGAATCCCGCCTGAAACTCGCAGGAGGGTATAACGCAGAACTGTCGGTCATACACGAACGCTCGCGGTGGACACCTGCACCCACCGCCAGGTGCGGTGTTGCCAAATCCACCGCCAAGTGCACGGGATTTGACAATCCCGTGCGAGCGTTTGGAAAAGTCACCGACACTTTTGCGGTGTACCCCTCGCAGGATTGGCTATTGACATCTTGGAGAACCAGACATGCATCTTCAGTCTTTGACCGGGGTCTGGCGATTCCGCCAGGCGGGGATGGAGGAATGGTTGCCGGCCATGGTCCCCGGCGGCGTCCACACCGATCTGCTGGCAGCCGGCCGCCTCCCGGATCCCTTTGTGGCCGACAACGAGAGGCGCGTCCAGTGGGTAGCCGAGTCCGATTGGGAGTACCGGTGCAGTTTTACCTGCACACCCGAGGTGCTGGCTGAGGAACACGTCTCGCTCGTCTGCGACGGGCTGGATACCCTGGCGACCGTCACGCTCAACGGCCAGGAACTGGGCCACACCGACAACATGTTCCGGCAGTACCGCTGGGACGTCAAACCATTGTTACGTGTGCACGGCACAGCCAACGAGCTGCAGATCACTTTCGGTTCGCCCGTGCGCTACATCAGTGAGAAGCAAAAGGTTCGCCCGCTGCCGGGGGTCTCCCAGGCGATCCCCGGCGGCCCGCACCTGCGCAAGGCTCCGTGCCAGTTCGGCTGGGACTGGGGGCCGCAATTGCCGCCTATGGGCATCTGGAAGGAGATCCGTCTGGAGGGGTACACTGGCGCGCGCCTGCAACAAGTGCATCTGCGCCAGCACCACGAGGACGGCAAGGTGACTGTCGAGGCACGGGTGACTGTCGAGCGCTGGAGTGAGTCGCCGCTGGTGGCCACAGTGCGCATCACCGCGCCGGATGGCGAGGTCCTGGAAGGGAGCGCGACGATCGCAGCGAGTGGCGAGGCAACTGTAAACGTGCCGATCGCCCGGCCGCAACTGTGGTGGCCCAATGGCTACGGCCAGCAGCCCCTCTACCGGGTGGAGACGGCTGTGCGCCGCAGCGATTCTCCCGGCGCCTCACCGCTGGACCAGCGCACTTGCCAGATTGGGCTGCGCACCGTCGAGTTGCGCCAGCAAGAGGACCCGTGGGGGCGCTCGTTCGTCTTTGTGGTCAACGGCGTGCCGATCTTTGCCAAAGGCTCCAACTGGATTCCGGCCGACTCTTTCCCCACCCGGATCACCGATGAGCACCTGGAGTGGCTGATCCGCTCTGCGGCTGAGACGCACCAGAACATGCTGCGCGTCTGGGGCGGCGGCTTGTATGAATCGGAGCGCTTTTACGACCTGTGTGACCGTTACGGCCTTCTCGTCTGGCAAGAGTTCATCTTCTCCTGCAGCGTCTGCCCGCTCGACGACCCCGAGTTCCTGGAGAACGTCCGGGTCGAAGTAGCAGAGAACATCCGGCGACTGCGCCACCGGGCCAGCCTGGCGCTCTGGTGCGGCAACAACGAGATGGAGCAGGGATGGTGTGATTGGGGCTGGAACCGGTCCGAGTTGCAGGACATGAAGAACGCCTACGACCGATTTTTCCACCACACCCTGCGCGAGTGGTGCACGGCCGAGGACCCGGATCATTCGTATTGGCCCAGCTCCCCGTCGTCGGACATCCCGTTTGAGAACCCCAACGGCCAGAAACAAGGCGATGCCCACTATTGGGATGTCTGGCACGGGCGCAAGCCGTTCACGGCCTACCGCGACCAGTACCCGCGCTTTATGAGCGAGTTTGGCTTCCAGGCGCTGCCGCCGCTGACCACAATCCGCACCTATGCGGACGAGGCGGACTGGAATATGACTTCGTACGTCATGGAGCAGCACCAGAAGAATGCCAGCGGCAACAGCTTGATGGTTGCCCAAATGCTCGAGACCTTCCGGCTGCCCAAGGACTTTTGCTCACTAGTCTACCTGAGCATGGTGCTCCAGGCCGAGGGGATTCGCTACGGCGTGGAGCATTGGCGGCGTCACATGGATCGCGTCGCCGGCACCCTCTACTGGCAACTCGACGACTGCTGGCCTGTTGCGTCCTGGTCGAGCCTGGATTATTTCGGTCGCTGGAAGGCGTTGCACTATGCTGCGCGTCGCTTTTACGCGCCGCTGATGCTTTCCATCGAGGACCGGCCACCCAAGCAAGGGATTCACGTGACCAGTGACCTGCGCGAGGTATGGGAGGGTACCCTCCGCTGGTCGCTAGAGACTCTCGGCGGCAACGTCCTGACCTCGGGCCAGGAGCAGGTGAAGGCAGCGCCGCTGGCCTCGACCCACGTGCGCACGCTCGACTTTTCCGAGCGTGTCTCTGACGACAACCGGCGGGAGTTGGTCTTTATTGCCGAGCTGTGGCAAGGGGATCGGCGCCTAGCGCTGCAGGTGGCGACCTTTGTTCCCACCAAGCACCTCGCACTGACCGACCCGGCTGTGACGGCGAACCTGCGCAGCGAGAAGGACCAGTTGATCGTGGAGCTGGCGTCCCGCTCGCTGGCACGCCTGTTGGAGCTATCCTTGGAGGGCGCCGACGTGATCTTCTGTGACAACTATTTTGACCTGCCGGCCGGCCGGGCCGTCGCCGTCTCCTGCCCGCTGCCGGCCGGGTGGACGCTTGCGCAGGCGCGCGCGGCGCTCAAGCTCCGTTCCGTCTACGATTCTTATGCGCACGGCAGGCGCCAGTCGCTGTACCCGCCGTAGTGGGCGGCGTTGAGTGTAGCTGGGCTGATTGCCCTGGTAGTGGGCGTCCTGGCCGTAAAAGGCCTGGCCCGACTGTGGGCAGGTGACTTGTGTGAGGAGCGACAAAATCATGGCTTGGTTTGACTTTTCACGCGGCGCGGGGTAAGCTAGTGGTAACGAACCTTCGCCAGAGAGGGCACAAGACATGTCACGCAACTATCGGCGCGGGCGACCGACGATTGGTGTTCTGGCCGGCTGGCAGTATTACTGGACGGCGACGCCGCTCAGTTACCTCAACCCGATTTTTCGCGGGATCCGTCAAGGCGCGCACGATCTCGGCTGCAATGTGCTGCTGGGCTGCGGCATGGGGCCTTCGGCAGCCTCGAGCGATCCTCTGCGCCCCGCCTGGCCTGTTCTTTCCTCCGAAACGGATTTTGTTCCGATTGGCCCGTGGAACACCGATGGGCTTGTCGCCGTCAATCCGCTGCACTCTGAAGCGCGCTCGCGCTACCTGCAAGACGTGATCGCCGCCGGGCATCCGGTCGTGTTTATCGGCTCCGGGGAACATGGCCCAGCCATCGTTGCCGATAACGCCAGCGGCATCCTCCAAGCGATGTGGCACCTGGTCGAACACGGGCATCAGCGCATCGCCTTCATCGCCGGTAGCCTGGAGGATATGGAGGGCGACACGGGCGACCGGCTGAGGGCATACCAGTCTGCTCTTCAGCGCCACAGCCTGGTGGCCGATCAGCGCCTTGTGGCTTACGGTCGGCACGTCTATGCGGGCGGCTATGCCGCGATGCGGCAGATCCTCGACTTGGGCGTGGCGTTCACGGCTGTCCTGGCGAGCAATGACGAATCCGCCCTGGGCGCGATGCAGGCGCTTCAAGAGGCCGGGCGAAACATTCCACGCGATGTCGCCATCATCGGCTTTGACGATCGGCCGGAAAGCGCCGTGCAAGAACCGGCCTTGAGCACTGTTCACATCCCGTTGTTCAAGATGGGCTGCCGCGCGGTCGAGTGGCTCCTTCAGCGTATCGAAGGGCACGCCGAGACGATTGAGCCGGTCAAGGTCGCTACCCGCCTGATGGCGCGCGAGTCGTGCGGATGCGGTCGCAGCAACATACTCGGCGACGTTCTGGACGCCCCGGCGCTCAAGTCGCTCGATGTGACTGCGTGGACATCGCAACCGGCGCACAGGATGGCTGCCTCGGTGCTCTCCGAAGCGCAAGGCTCGAGTTCCGATGAGGTTCTAGCGTTGTGCCAACGCCTGGTCGAAACATTCATCGCGAGCGTAGAGCAGAATGACGGGTCAGGTTTTCTAAAGACCATTGACTGTCTTGTTCGAAAAGTAGTTACAAGCCAAGATGACGCACACCTGTGGCAAGCGGCAATGTCGATCCTGAGCAAGGAGTTGCCGCACCTGGCCACTACCGAGTCACAACCGGCGAGTCAAAGTCTGGCGCGCGATGTGCTGGATCAAGCGCGTGTCGCGCTCAGCGCGGCCATGCAGCGGCAACATCGGCAATACGTCGTGGATGAACGTTGGACCGTAAACCGCGTCGGCGTGTTGACGGCCCAACTGCTCGCCGCGCTCGACGAGACACAAGTTTTCGAGGTCTTGGCGCGGCACTTGCCGGAAATGGGCATCCACACAGCGTCGGTCGCTCTGCTTGAAGCCGACGGCGATGATCCTATTGCCTGGGGTGTCTTGCGCGACATGACTGCGCCGACGCAGGCGACGATCCGTTTTCGCAGCCGCGAATTTCCGCCCCAAGAGTTGCTGCCAGGCGATGAGCCTTTCGGTCTGGCGCTGCTGCCGTTGGTCAACCCGCGCGGCCAATTAGGCTTTGTGGCGTTCGATACCACGCAACTGGACTTGTACGGCGCAATCGTTCAGCAACTGGCCGCCGCGCTCAACACCGCCCAGTTGTATCGCGAAGCGACCGAAGGCCGCCGCCTGGCCGAAGAGGCGAACCAGCTCAAGAGCCGCTTCCTTTCCACCGTCAGTCACGAGCTGCGCACGCCGTTGAATTTGATTGTCGGGCTGTGTGGGATTCTGCTGCAAGAAAGTGACGAGAGCGGCGCGCCGCTGCCGGATACGTATCGGAAGGATGTCGAACGCATTCACGCCAACGCCCAGCACCTGGGCTGGCTGATCGGCGACGTGCTCGATCTCGCCAGCAGTGAAGCGGGACAATTGCGGCTTGCGAATGAATTCGTTGACCTGAACCAGGCTCTCAGGATGGTGGTAGAGACCGGTTGCCAGTTGGCGCATGACAAAGGACTTGTCTGGCACGCAGCTTTGCCCGAATCCGGCCCGTGGGTGTGGGGCGACCGCACGCGCTTGCGGCAGGTGACACTGAATCTCGTCAACAACGCGATCAAGTTCACGGCGCGCGGCCAGGTGAGCCTGACACTGCAACTCAACGATGACTCTGTCACCGTCGCTGTCCGCGATACAGGGTTGGGCATCCCGCCCCAAGAGCAGCCGTTGATCTTTAACGAGTTTCGCCGATCGGAACGGAGTGTCACGCGCGGCTACGGCGGCCTCGGCCTGGGATTGGCGATCTGCAAGCGGCTCGTCGAAATGCACGGTGGAACGATCGGCGTGCAATCGTCCGGCGAAGAAGGCGCAGGCTCGACGTTCTATTTCACGCTGCCGGCCGTGCAACCGCCGGCGATCCAGGCCGAGCGCCCTGCCCTCTCGCCCGTGACCGAGCAGAGCGTGTTGGTATTAACCAATCGTTCGGGCAGCGGCGAACGGCTACGCGAGCATTTGAATGAGCGCGGGGTAAAAGTGCAGATGGCGCTGATGGACGAGACGCCCAACTGGCTCTCGCGGCTGGCGACCTTGCCGCCGGGCGCCATCGTGCTAGATATGAGTGTCGCGCCGGATCAAGGTTGGGTCACGCTGAAAGTGATCAAGGGCAATCCGGCGACACAGGGCATCCCCGTGTTGTTCTATTCGTTGTCGCAAGACAGCGGATCGGTGTTGGAACTGGACTATCTCACCAAGCCGATTGAACTGGCCGAGTTGACGCGGGCGCTCGATCAACACTGGCTGGCCGCCGGCGCCGGGCAAACGGCGAAAACCATCCTGGTCGTGGACGATGACGTCAACACGCTGGATATGCACACCAGGATTGTACAGTCGCACTCGCCATCCCATCGCGTGTTGAAAGCGCGCAACGGGCGCGAGGCCCTGAACATCCTTCAGCACGAACATGTTGATCTCGTGCTGCTGGATTTGATGATGCCCGAACTGGATGGCTTTGGCGTGCTGGAGGCCATGCGCGAACAACCAGCCACGCGTGACGTTCCGGTGATCGTGTTGACGGGCCAGGTGCTGACCGAAAAAGACATGGCGCGGCTGAATCGGGGTGTGGCGACGGTGTTGAGCAAAGGCTTGTTTAGCGCTCAAGAGACGCTGGAGCACGTGGAGGCCGCGCTGGAACGCAAGCGCAAACTGAGCGGCGAGGCGCAGCGTGTCGTGCGGCACGCGATGGCCTATCTCCACGAACATTACACCGACCCCATTTCGCGCCAAGACCTCGCTCGCCACGTCGGCATGAACGACGATTATTTGACCTTCTGTTTCCGCCAAGAACTGGGCATGACGCCGATTACGTATCTCAATCGCTATCGCGTCAATCAAGCCAAGCAACTCATCACCGACACGCACAAAAGCATCACCGAGATCGCGTTGGAAGTCGGCTTTTCAGACAGCGGCTATTTCAGCCGCGTCTTCCGGCGCGAGGTTGGCCTGTCCCCCGAAGCGTATCGCCGCGCCTAAACCTGACTCTATCCTGTCACACGTATCCTCATCCAACCCCGCTTGCGCGCCAGCGAGAGGCGAGAACTCGTCCACGCCATCCTCCATGAAATGTCCATATATTCCGCGCTTTTCTTCAAGCCTGCGCCGAGGAAAATCCGTATAATGAACATTAGACGTGGGAGCGATTCCACGACATTGCGCTGGAACAGCGAAGCACTTGCGCTTTTTCCAGCAGCCTGTTTGCCAATACCTCTATTGCACTTTTATCCAGATCGGCAAGTCAACTGGAACTGTTCTGGTGGTGACGGGCTTTGACCCCAGTTCGGTCCCGAATTTTTCGAGGAGGCCCCCTATGTCCAGCGTCAAGTACGAACACGTGTACAAGCGGTACGGCGATCTCGTGGTCATCAACGATCTCAGCCTCGATATTGCCGACAAAGAGTTCATCGTCTTTGTCGGCCCGTCCGGCTGCGGCAAGTCGACCAGCCTGCGGATGCTAGCCGGACTGGAAGAGATTTCGGATGGCAACATCTTTATCGGCGACCGGCTGGTCAACGATGTCGCGCCCAAGGACCGCGACATCGCGATGGTGTTCCAGTCCTATGCGTTGTATCCGCACATGTCCGTGTACGAGAACATGGCGTTCGGGCTGAAACTGCGCAAGACGCCCAAGGCCGAGATTGACCGGCGAGTGAAGGAAGCCGCCGACCTGTTGGGCATCGAGAAATTGCTCGACCGCAAGCCCAAGCAGCTGTCCGGCGGTCAGCGCCAGCGTGTGGCGGTGGGGCGCGCCATCGTCCGTGAGCCCAAGGTCTTTCTGTTTGACGAGCCGCTCTCGAACCTGGACGCCAAGCTGCGCGTCGAGACCCGCGCCAACATCTCCAAGCTTCACCAGCGCCTGGGGACCACCTTCATCTATGTGACCCATGACCAGACGGAAGCCATGACGATGGGCACGCGCATTGCCGTGTTGAAGGACGGCCTCTTGCAGCAGATGGATACTCCGCAGGCCCTCTACGACCGGCCCAGCAACATCTTTGTGGCCGGCTTTATCGGCTCGCCGGCGATGAACTTTTTCGATGTGAAACTCAAGTCGAGCGAGGGCAAGCTGGTCATTGACGGCGGCTCGTTCAGCCTGCAAGCGCCGCCCGATCGCGTCAAGGCATTGCAGTCGTACGTGGGCAAAGACCTCGTCCTGGGTATCCGCCCGGAGGACCTGCACGATCCCGAGTTCTGCCCACCCGGCGTGGTGCCGGGCCGCATTCCGGCCGAGGTGGACGTGACCGAGTTGATGGGCAGTTCAGTGAACCTGTACCTGCTCACGGGCGGCAAGCAGTTCGTCGCGATTGTGGACCCACGCAGCCGGGCGCGCGTGGGCAACAAGCTCGAGCTGGTCGCCAACATGTCCAACTTTCATGTCTTTGACAAGGCGACCGAGCAGGCGATTCGGTAGTGTAAGTGGGCGCACGATGAAATGTCCATGCATTTCGCGCTTTTCTCCAAGCCTGCGCCGGGGAAAATGCGTATACTGAACATCAGACGTGGGAGCGATCCCAAGACGCCGGGCAAGGACCATCATGACACTCACTCTGGAACGAGTTGCCGAACTAGCCGGGGTTTCACGCTCGACGGTCTCGCGTGTCATCAACGGGCACCCCAGCGTCCGACCTGAAGTGCGCAAGCGTGTCTGGCAGGTCATTCGCAACCATAACTATCAGCCCGATCAGGCAGCGCGGACTCTGGTCACCCGGCGCACCAACGCAATCGGCTTGATCGTCCCCGAAGAGGTCACACGCCTCTTTACTGACCCGTTCTTTCTTCAGCTTATCCGGGGCGTCGCGGAAGTGTGCAACCAGCGTGGTTACGATTTGAGGCTCGCACTGATGACAATGACTACTGATCGCGACAAATTTTATCGCCGTCTGTTATACAACGGCCAGCTCGACGGTGTGATTGTGACCTCGCCTCCACTGAATGATCCGATTATGCCCCATTTGCAGGAGAGCCATCGGCCTTGCGTGTTGGTAGGCCATCATCCCGACTATGCAAGTCTTCCGTGGGTGGATGTGGACAATGTGGGCGGCGCCAAGGCAATGGTCGAACATCTGATTGGCCTGGGTCATCGGCGTATTGCGACCATCACCGGGCCCTTGGGAATGATGGCAGGGCGAGATCGGTTAGAGGGCTATCGTCAGGCATTGGCCCAGGCCGGGATCAGTTATGATGATGCGCTGGTGGCAGAGGGTGATTTCACCGAAGACAGCGGCTTTTATGCGATGCAACAGCTCATGCACGCCGAGCCGACGGCTGCATTTGCCGGGAATGACCTCATGGCGGTCGGCGCGATCAAAGCGCTGACACAAGCCGGGCGACGCGTGCCGGACGAGGTATCCGTGGCTGGCTATGATGATGCGCTTATCGCCACGCTCGTGAATCCGCAACTGACCACGGTTCAACAATTGGCGGTCGAGCTAGGCAAAATCGCTGCCGAGCATTTGATCAGCCTTTTAGAAAGCCCTGACGCCATGGTGTCGCCACAGCTTTTATCCACCCGTTTGATCGTGCGTCAATCCACGCGGGCAGTCACCTGTCCCTGAAAGGAGGTCATTCAGAAGACATTGGCCGAATCATCGTCTTGCAAGTTACCCAGAGTTGTCACCCGCCCGATTCAAATCTAAAAAGGAGAGCACAGATGAAAACCAAGTTATTTGCACTAGCCAGCCTGCTGGTCATCGCCAGCCTGTTGCTGGTCGCCTGCGGTGGCGGAGCCGCACCCGCTCCGGCGCCGACGCAAGCGCCCGCCGCGGCGCAGCCGAAAGCTCCCGAAGCCACCAAAGCCCCTGAGGCCACCAAAGCGCCCGAAGCGACCAAGCCGACAGCGCCGCCCACCCCCACCGTGATGGGGACAGTGGTATTCAAGGGCGAAGGCTGCGCGGCCGGCGCGACGCCCGTGACCTGGTACGTGGGGCTGGGCGCCGGTACTAATCCGCCCGAGATCGCGAAGGAACAGGCGTGGGTCAAAAAGTTCAACGGCTCGCAAAAGGATGCCTGCGTCACTTTGCAGGTCGTCCACAACCCGGAGTCGTATGACACGCTCAAGGCCATGCTTGCCGCTGGCGCCGTGCCCGACATCGTCGGCCCGGTCGGCAAGGCCGGCCGCGCCAGCTTCCAAGGCGCGTTTGCAGACGTCAGCGCGCTGGCCAAGGATGCCGGCTTTGACCTGAGCAAGTACGACCCGGCGCTGCTCGATTTCACCAAGGACGAGGGCGTGCTCGTGGGCATCCCGTTCGCGCTCTTCCCCTCGTTCATCTACTTTAACAAGGCCCTGTTCGACGAGGCCAAGCTGCCTTACCCGCCGCAAAAGGTCGGCGACAAGTACCAGGGCAAGGACTGGAACCTGGACACGTTCGTCGAGCTGGCCAAGAAGATGACGGTAGACAAGAACGGCGCCGATGCCACGGACCCCAAGTTCGATCCCAAGAGCATCGCGCAGTTCGGCTACTTTGAACAGTTTACGGACGGGCGCGGTATAGCGGCCTTGTTCAGCGGCGGCTCGCCCCTCGACGACAAAGGCAACGCCAAGATCCCGGACGTCTGGAGAGCAGCGTGGAAGTGGTACTATGATGGCGTGTGGAAGTATCACTTTATGCCCACCGATGACTATATAAACAGCGACCTGCTGTCCAAGGGCAACCCGTTCTCGTCGGGCAACGTCGCCATGGCGCATAGCCACACCTGGTACACCTGCTGCTTTGACATGAAGAAACTCAAATGGGACATTGCCGTCATGCCGACCATCAACGGCAAGATCACGGCCAAGCTGCACGGCGACACCTTTGCAATCCTCAAGGCCAGCAAGAATCAAGCGGCTGCCTTCAAGGTGCTCAGCCAGATGGTGGTGGATAAGGACCTGTACCAGATCTATGGCGGCATGCCGGCGCAGCCGGCGGATCGCCCCGAGTTCTTCTCGTCGTTTGACGAGCGCACCGCGCCGAACAAGGTCATGTGGTCGGTGGCTGAAGAAATGGTCAAGTACCCCGACCTGCCGAACCACGAAGCCTGGCTGCCGAACCTGGTCAAGGCCAACGACCTGTTCGGCAAGTGGCGCGCGACCATGGATAAGACGCCCGGGCTGGACATGGACAAGGAAATTGACAAGCTCCAGTCCGACCTCGACGCCGTTTTCAAGGCCAAGTAATTTGGAAAACCTGTAGGCTGGCCACTTGGCGCGATGCCAGCCACGTAGCAGAGTACCCTCGCGCCGCCTGGACACTTGCGGTGCCAGGCGGCGCGAGGACGAATCCCGAAAGGAGTGGGTGCCATGGCAGTCGCCAAGCAAGCTTTAGGTCGTCAGTCCGTTCCGCGTCGAGCCAAGACGGGCATGTCAGGGCGAGAGCGGCGCGCGCTTCGCTGGGGGTTGTTCTTTCTTTCCCCCTGGCTGATTGGGCTGGTGGCTTTTCAGGCCTTGCCCATCATCACGACGATCTTTTTGTCGTTCACCAACTATAACGCCACCAAGCAGTTCGCGATCGGCAATTTCAACATGGTCGGGCTTGAGAACTATGCGCGCGTGTTTACTGACCCGTATTTTGTCCAGTCCCTGGGCGTGACGCTCAAGTACGCCATCATCGCGGTGCCGGTCGGGCTGATCATTCCCCTCTTTTTCGCCGTCTTGGTGAACTCGAAACGCCTGTTTGCCTCGAACGTGTTCCGGACCCTGTTCTTTATGCCGACGATCATCCCCATCGTCGCCGGGGTCATGATTTTCCGGGGTGTTTTGAACGCCCAGTCCGGTTGGCTCAATCTGGGCCTGGGCGCGCTGGGGATTCAGGGGCCGCGCTGGTTGAACGATCCGATCTGGGCCGTTCCCGCGCTCAACATTCTGAGCATCTGGGGTGTGGGCAATGCGATGTTGATCCTGCTGGCGTCCTTGCAGGGCGTGCCGACGGAGCTGTACGAGGCCGCCACAGTGGATGGGGCCAACGGGGCGCAGAAATTCTTGAACGTCACCCTCCCCATGATCTCGCCGGTGATCTTTTACAACGTTACGCTTGGCGTGATCAATGCGTTCCAGTACTTTGTGGCGGCGATGCTCCTGGGCGGGCGAAATGGCGATCCTCAAGGGGCGACGCTGTTTTTCAACCTGCACTTTTACCGGCAGGCTTTCGTCTTTAATGACATGGGCTATGGCTCGGTGCTCGCGCTGGTGCTGTTTGTCATCATCATGATCCTGACGGCGGTGATGTTTGGCGTCGGGCAGCGCATGGTGTATTACGCCAGCGGCGAATTGTAGAGACGTTCCAGCGGAACGTCTATACGCGAAAGAGGAGTCAAGAAACATGGCAACCTTACAAGCACAACCAGGCAGCGTCGTCGGCCCTCGCACGCGGGCCTCATCTCAGCGCCAGCGCCAACTGCGAGAATTCGGCATGACGGTGATCGTGACACTCGTGGGATTGCTGGTGCTGCTCATCTTCCTGATGCCTGCGGGCTATATGCTCAGCTCGGCCTTTATGCAAGACTCGCAGCTTTCGGCCCAGAATGCGCCGCTATGGCCGGCCAAGGCGGTGACTCTTAACTATCAGGGCAAAGACCTGCCGCTGTATAACGTGCCCACCGATCAGGGCCTGAAGCGCCTGGCGCTGCTCGAGGGGTTCCGGGAAGAGAGCAATTTCATTGACCCGGCCAACCCCGGCGCCGGGCCGATCAACTGGAAAGGCCGCTACCGCGCCCTGGCCCCGGTGTATCAATTTCAGATCACGTGGGAGAACTTTGTAAATGCGTGGGGGCAGGTTCGGTTTCCCTTGTTGCTGCGCAACTCGATCATCCTCTCCGGGGTCGGAACCCTCGGCACGCTGATCTCGTGCATTCTCGTGGCGTATGGCTTTGCACGGTATCGCATCCCGGGCAAGAACATTCTCTTTGTCATCCTGATCTCGACCATCGTCTTGCCTGCCCAGGCGACCATCATTCCGTTGTACATCGTGTTCAGCAAACTTGGCTGGACGGGCACCTGGCTGCCACTCCTGGTGCCGCCGTTCTTTGCCAATGCCTACGACGTCTTTCTATTGCGCCAGTATTTTCTGACGATCCCCAAGGAACTGGATGAGGCCTCCATGATTGATGGCGCAAGCCCCTTGAGGACGCTCGTTTCGGTCATCATCCCTCAAGCGGGTCCGGCGATCACGGCGGTCACGCTGTTCCACTTTTTCTGGGCCTGGAACGAATACTTTACGCCGTTGGTTTACCTGGTCGGCAAAGAGGACCTGTACCCGCTCTCGGTGGGCATCGGCAGTTTTGTCGGCACGTTTGCCCAGTTCCCTGGCCTCGCGATGGCGACCGCCGTCATGACGCTGCTGCTGCCCGTGGTTGCCTTTTTCTTCGCGCAGCGCCAGTTCATGCAGGGCATCGTCATTACGGGCGTGGAAAAGTAGGTATTGGGTATTAGAGATTGGTGATTGGCGATTGAAGCCGCCAGCTCAAGTCCGCGCTTCGCACACATCCGAGTCGCAAGGCTCGGATGTGTTTTGCCAGCACGGGACCAGTCACCCGACGTATTACACCTATCAAAAGATGATACTGACCGGCAAGACCGACTAAACCGTGCCGCCGCTGTCAATGACGCTGCTGACGATCCGGGGGAATGTGACGCTGCCCTGACGGCATGCTTCCCCTTTACAGGGGACCCAGGGGCAGGGCAAAAGCTCAAACGCGGGGCAATGCCTGGGGCGCAACGAAGCAAAATTCAATGCAGGCCAACCATCCTTTCCGCAAACTGGCTTTGATCTGGGCAGCCTGGGCCGTCATCCTGATCGGCTATCAGGCCATCGTGCCGATGCGGTTGAGCCTCCAACGGCCCGATTACGCGCTCAGTTGGACGCCGCCGGAAACAGCGCCGCACAGCAGTCGAGCACACTTGTTTCAGCCGCGAGCCGCTTGCGCTTGAGCGTTCCTTTGGGGCGTGGAGCCAGGCGTGGCAAACGTTGTTCAGTGATAATTCGCAAGCCAAGGTCTATTACGCAATGGGTTTATATGCAACGCTCTTTGCGTTTGATATGTGGGCGGGATAGACAATGCTCACGCTGAACAAACCCGTCGCCGCCGGTCGAACCGCCGAGGTCTATGCGTGGGGCGAGAGCCAGGTGCTCAAGCTGTATCGCGATGGGTGCCCGCCCCACTGGGTTGCCTTTGAGGCGCGGATTGGCCGCATCATTCAAGATGCGGGCCTGCCTGTGCCGGCCATCGGCGAAATGATCGAAATCAACGGACGGCGCGGCATCGTGTATGAGCGTCTGGAAGGCGTCTCGATGTTCAGGACGATTGTCGCCAGGCCGTGGACCGTCATCCGATTCGGACGCATGATGGCGGAGCTGCACGCGGCGATGCATGCGATTCAGTCGCCGTCCGATTTGCCCGATCAGCGCGAAAGGCTCAAGGGGGCGATTGGGCGCGCGCAAGCTTTGCCGGATGACCTCGGGCGCAAGGCGCTCGCCGTTTTGGACACGTGTCCCGACGGCGACCGGTTGTGTCATGGTGATTTTCACCCCGACAATGTGTTGATGACCCCGCGCGGGCCGGTCATCATTGACTGGATGACGGCGACGCGCGGCGACCCGCTGGGCGACGTGGCCCGCACTGCTTTGTTGATGACGGTGGGCGAGCCGCCGACGGGCACACTGATTCGCCTGCTCACACGCTTGATGCGCGGCTGGATGCGCTCGGCCTATCTCAGGCGCTACTTTCAGCTTCGGCCTGAAGGGCGCGAACGCTTGAACAGATGGCTGGTTGTGACATTCGCCGCGCGGCTAGCGGAAGACATCAAAGGCGAAGCGGAGCAGTTGATAACATTCGTGAGACGTGAAACGTAGAAGGCAAGACGCCGGAAGCGTTCTTCGGCTCTTGCAAGAGTGCGTGGATCATCTCAGTGGCAAGTAGACCATTCTATCGAGGTATTCATCGCTGGTTGATGCGGCCCAGATCAGAATCAATTGCTCAACCGTCTCGCCAATGCTCATCTTATCGTTCATCACGAGGATACCTGGAACATGCCACCCTTGAGCCAAGTAGTCTTGCAAATGCGGCGGCATGGATTTGCGGTTGTTCGTCACCAGGATAAACGAATGTCCTTCACACCAAAGCAAAATATCGGGGTCAAGCGTGCCTTCTGGCGGCACGCTGATGTCCCCAATTCTCCAGACGACGAGCGTCGGCTCGCGCCGCAACAACTCGCGGCGATAGAGTGGGTCAACATTCTCGTCGAGCAGGTAACGAATGGCGCTCATGCGGGCATCTGCGCTTTTTGCCGCTCGGCCATCAAGGCGCGCAGACGCACGACAACCGGCGGGGGATTGCGGTCTTGCTCCTGGCGCATCCGCTCACCCCATTCCAGCCAGTCTTGCATGTAGGCGTTCATCTTTTCACGGTTCTGGAGATAATACAGGATGGTAGCGTGAACTTGTTCCAAACTCAGCGACGGGAAACGTTCAACGATCTGTTCCGGCGTGCGTTCGCGGAAAAGATAATCATACAGCACGGTCTCGATTCCAATCCGGTGACCTTTGATCCGAATGTCATCAGGTGCAAGAAAGTCAAAATAGTCTTCGAGTTGCATAGTACACCTCTCGATAAGATTATACTACAAGCAGCGAGTGCCGCAACCCATCGCTACAAGAATTGAATTGTCCCAGACCCTCGAGAGGCTCTTCATGATTGAATTTGGCACAAGCATCCTTGAACCCAGTTACTGGCGAAAGCCGCACTAGGTCGGTTATGACCCAAGTGCGGCATCTTGCTCGTTTGATTGCTTACATTGCGGTGTGCCAATCCAAGTCTCACTGGGCGCGTCTATCTCATCAGACGCGACCTTTTCTTCCGAAGATTTGGAACGCACTAAAGAGTATTTCGGGATAGGTGTGGTGGGTAAATCACAAGATGGCGGCTGGCCCGTCTTTGGTCGAGTGATTTGTAAAGACTGTGGTTATCAATATTTGTTCTATGTTGGTGTGGATGAGCCATCAAATTCCTTCTACAAGATTACCGTTCAGGGCATCTGCGAGCTAAAGATGACTCTAGGCTAGATCACAAGGACAAATCATGCAATACGGTTACTTTGACGAAGCCAAACGCGAATACGTGATTTCGAATCCCAAGACGCCGACCAAGTGGATTAATTATATCGGCACGCTGGCGTTCGGCGGGTTTGTGGATCAAACGGGCGGCGCGTTGATTTGCCGGCAAGACCCTGCGCTCAACCGCATCACCAAATACATCGCGCAAATGCCGGCTTCGGATTTCAAAGGCGAGACGCTTTACCTGCGGCTCAAGCAACCGCGAATGAATTCGCGGCCAGAGACGCTGGCGCGAAACGCGCTCAAGCGCGTTGAGGATCGTGAACCCGCTTCAGCGGGTTTTGGGTGTCAGCCATCGAATTCATTCGATGGCCCATCCGATGACCCATCCGATGACCCATCCGATGACCCATCCGATGACCCATCCGATGGCCCATCCGATGACCCATTCGATGACCCATCCGATGGCCCATCCGATGACCCATTCGATAGCTATAGCGT
>CAYGWJ010000391.1:0-11716 GCA_964353405.1 uncultured Anaerolineae bacterium | reverse complement strand
AGCCCTTTCGTGATGCTGGTGGAATTATTCGGGGGTTTGAGCAACTTGGTAACATTCCGAAATTGCCAAATAACTCGCTCCAGCGGCCCAAGTCTAGCCAGCACGATCAATTGCTTGTCATAAGTTTGTCCAAAGTCCAATCTAGTACGGCAGCTATTGAACTAATCGGTCTGGAGCGCGAACCAGTTTGGGTCATATATGGCGGTGTGGAGGTAGAGGAAGAGGACGGCGAATATGGGTATCGGACTAGAGTGAAACGCATTACGGTTGGTCAGATAGATAGCCATCGGATCGGGGCTTTACGCCATAGTGGCGTTCTTTTCTATCAGGGCGGGGAGCCTCCTAAAGAGCTAGATTACTGGTATGCAAATCCAGGCGCTATTGAGCCTATTGAGGGGGAGCGATTCTTGGACTGGAAGCAGCCCTGGTCGGAACGGTTAATTGAAAATGTGTTTGGCAAACGCCAAGATTTGCCCAATATAGTTTACTTGGAGAGCGAGACGCGCGTAATCCTCCCAGTAAGCGAAAAACTCAGTGTGCAGCCTGAGCCAGAAGAATTTCGTTGGCTTGCGCGTTACGAGCCAACGACCAGCCGTAAAGGCAGCTTGCAAAACTATCTTCATAACCTCAAAGTGGTTGACGAAGCGGCTTTTGAAAGCATTGTTGGGGAAGCCAACAAATTCCTGATCGGCAAGCGGTTCAATGGCTTTGATCGGCGCACCAGCGATTTGATGGTCGAAGTTAACAGCGGCGGTCGCCATCCTATTACGGATTTGAGCAGCGGGGAGAAGCAAGTGCTTTTGATGCTGGCGACCATCACGCGCTGGCTGCGGACAGGCGGCGTCGTCCTGATTGACGAGCCGGACCTGCATTTACATTCCTCATTGACCACTGCTTTCGTGGGGCATTTGCGCCGGATGGTGGCAGACAAGAAAGGGCAACTCATTATTGCTTCACACGCGCCCGAACTCTTGCAGGACTTTACTACCTCGCATCGGGTGGAATTGGGAAGCCTGAGCGAGGTCGTGCGATGAGCGACTTGCCGCCTTGGGTACGTGACATTGAGAACCAGGCACGTGGCAATTTGGTGTTGCTGGTCGAGGGTGATAGCGATGTAGTGCTCTTCCGGCATTTCCTCACCCAGCATCGTCCCGGCTGGGATGTACGACTCCATATAGCGCCCTCTAGCAGCAAGTCTCGTGTCGTCACAGGAGTGACGGTTCATCGTCCAGATTGGATCGGTGTGATTGATCTGGACGAGTGGAGTCCAGATGAATTGCGAGAAGCCGTGGCACGTTCACCGCGCTTGCGCGCCCTGCCTCGCTTTTGCATCGAATCCTACTTTTGCTCTCCGATGGAACTTTGGACAGCACTGCCCCACGTGCAACGCTCGCGCGTCAATGATGATCCACAAAAGCTCACCGGTCCGATCGTGGCTGCGTTGCCCAATTGGGTAGCGCATGGCGCAATGTGGCGCGTCTTGCGCCAGATAAAGTGATTGAGCAATACCACCAGGTCCTTGATATCGCAAAGCAGTTGTCGCAAGACGAGCAGTTGACTCGTCATGTTCACGGCAAAAAGTTCTATAGCCAAGTTGTCGTTCCGATTTTGAATCACTTGTTTTCCCAGCAAGGCGCAGATGACTGGCTTCAAAGATTCCGCGATGAAGGGATACGACCGCCACAAGACTTGCAAGTCTTGCTCGATTGGATATTGAGCTTTGTTTCATAGACGAAAGTGTTGATGGGAGGTCAAACATGTCTCGCACCATTCGCGCACCACGCGGCACACAGATTTCGTGCAAGGGCTGGCAGCAGGAAGCGGCGCTGCGCATGTTGATGAACAACCTCGACCCGGACGTGGCCGAAAAGCCGGAAGACCTGATTGTCTACGGCGGGCGAGGTCGCGCTGCCCGCAACTGGGATTGCTTCGACGCGATTGTCGTTTCGCTCAAATCTTTGGAGAACGACGAGACGCTGTTGATCCAATCCGGCAAGCCAGTCGGCATATTCAAGACGCACCCCGATGCACCGCGCGTCTTGCTCGCCAACTCGAACATTGTCCCGGCCTGGGCCACGCAAGAGAATTTTGACAAGTGGGAAAAAGAGGGACTCATCATGTATGGCCAGATGACGGCCGGCTCTTGGATTTACATCGGCACACAGGGCATCCTGCAAGGCACGTATGAGACGCTGGCAGCGCTGGCACGGCAGCACGGTTGGGGCAGCCTGCGCGGCAAGTTTGTCTTGACGGCGGGCCTCGGCGGTATGGGCGGCGCGCAGCCGCTCGCCATCACGATGAACGAAGGCGTCGGCCTGTGCGTCGAGATTGACCCGGCTCGCGCCAAACGCCGGTTGGAAACGCGCTACGTGGATGTCATCGTAGATACGCTCGAAGAGGCGATGACGCTCGTCGAAGAGTGCAAGGAAAAAGGCGAACCCAAATCCATCGCCCTCATCGCCAACGCGGCCGATGTGTTCCCCGAGTTGGTGCTGCGCGGCAGTGTGCCAGATGTCGTCACCGATCAAACGCCGGCGCATGACCCGCTCATGTACATTCCGAATGGGATGACGCTTGATCAGGCCGCAGATTTGCGCGAGAGCGACGCCGCCGAGTACAGCCGTCGCTCGCATCAGGCGATGGCAAAGCACGTTCAGGCCATGCTCGACTTTAAACAGCGCGGCAGTATAGTTTTTGACTATGGCAACAACTTGCGCCAGCGCGCGTTCGATGCCGGCGTCAAAAACGCCTTTGATTATCCCGGCTTTGTCCCGGCCTTTATCCGCCCGCTGTTCTGCGAAGGCAAAGGGCCGTTCCGGTGGGTAGTGCTTTCCGGCGATGAAAAGGATTTGTTCCGCACCGATGAGGCCCTGCTCAAACTGTTCCCGGAGAACAAGGCGTTGGAGCGTTGGATTCGGATGGCGCAAGAGCGCGTGGCGTTCCAGGGGCTTCCGGCTCGCATCTGCTGGCTGGGTTATGGTGAGCGCGACAAAGCCGGACTCGCCTTCAATGAGTTGGTCGCCAAGGGCGAGGTGTCTGCGCCCATTGTGATAGGGCGCGATCATTTGGATGCGGGCAGTGTCGCTTCGCCGCGCCGTGAGACGGAAGGCATGCGCGACGGCTCGGATGCGATTGCGGACTGGCCCCTCCTCAACGCGTTGCTCAACGCAGTGGGTGGCGCGACGTGGGTTTCGATCCATCACGGCGGCGGCGTCGGCATTGGCTACAGCCTCCACGCCGGGCAGGTGATCGTGGCGGATGGCACGCCGGAAGCGGCGGCGCGCCTCAAGCGCGTGCTGACGACAGACCCCGGCATGGGCGTCATCCGCCACGTCGACGCGGGATACCCGGAGGCGATTCAGTTCGCTAAAGATCACGGTGTGCAGGTTCCCATGCCAAGTAGCCCGTGAAACGTGGAGGGTGAGCTTGGCCCGTTTCACGTTTTACGCTGATGCTGGTAGAATGGGCGACAGATCAACACGCATCCTCGGAGCATGAAGCATGGATCCCAAACAAAGCCGTTCCGCCCGATTGCACCGTTCACTCCAAGACCTGATCAGGCAATCGCCCGACATGCGCGGCGCGCTGATCGTCAGCAACGAGGGTTTTCTGGTGGCCTCGGCGATTGACGACGCGGAAACCATCGGCCCGATCGCGTCCAATTTGTTGGACCTGGCTGACAAGGCCGTTCAGCGGCTTGCGCAGGGCAGCGTGCAACGCGTCCTGGTGGATGCCAGCGAAGGGACGATTGCGATGGTTCCGGCCGGGCCGCACGCGGTGCTGGTCGCCGTCGTCAACAAACAGGCCAAGCTTGGCGTGGTGATGGAGTTGATGGTGCGCTGGGCACGCCAGGTGGCGGAACTGGTGGGGTGAAGAATCACTAAAAAAGGGGCGATACATGTCGCCCCTTTTTGTTATTGGGGCGGCCGGGCGCTGGCGAAAAGATACCCTACGCCTCGAACATTGACGACATATTCGGGGTTATCGGGATCGGGTTCGAGCTTTTGGCGCAGCCGCCGGACGTGTACGCGGACGATGGCGCGGGCCTCATACTCGTCGGCCTCGTAGCCTTGCACTGCGCTGACCAGCTCGCGCGGGGACACGACCTGGTCAGGACGCTGCATCAGGTAAGACAATAGCTTGAACTCGGTCAGCGTGAGGTCGAGCAACTGACCGCGCGCGGTGGCGACATGGCGTTGCAGGTCCAGGCTGATGCCGCGCGATTGAATGAACCGCTCGGGGCTGGCGGACTCGGTGGGAGCGGCGCCGGGAATTTGCAGCTCGTGGATGGCGCGTTGCATCAAATTCACCAAGTCGCGCTGGCGCAGAGTCTGCGCGTGATGCGCCAGACCGCGTTGGACAGCATCGAGAATTTCTGGAACCTGGCACGGCTTGAGCAGGTAATCGAACGCGCCACGCCGCATGGCAGTGATGGCGGACTCCATCGTGCCGTGCGCCGTCAGCATCACGATGACAGTATCCGGCGCAATCCGGCGCGCGGCCTCGATGACCTGCAAGCCGTCCAGCCCATCCATGCGCAGGTCAAGTAGCATCAGGTCTGCCCGCTGGCGCTCAAGCTCGCGGAGCGCGGCCTGGCCATTGGCAGCGGTTGCCACTTCAAAGCCCGCGCCGCCCAGAATCTCTTCCAGCGTGGCGCGCATGACGGCTTCGTCATCCACGACAAGAATGCGAGATGAGGGGGTGTCTCGCCGGTTCATGTTGCCTCCATAAGATTAAGAGTGTTGAGTGTAGAGCGTAAAGCGATTGGGCGTTCTACTCTCTAGGCTCCATTCTCCACACTCTGCGCTCTAACAGGCAATCGCACGGTGAACGTTGCGCCGTGGCCTGGCTCACTCGTCACGGTGATGCGCCCGCCGTGCCGCTCGATGATGCCATAGCTGATAGCCAGGCCCAGCCCGGTGCCGGTTGCTTTGGTCGTATAGAACGGCTCAAAGATTTTGCTGGCTTCCTCAGGCGTGAGGCCGGGCCCCGTGTCGCTCAAACTTACGTCAATCCAATCGTCATCACGCGCAGTGGTGATGGTCAACGCACCGCCCTGCGGCATGGCTTCCGCCGCATTGATGACAAGATTGAGGAGCACCTGCGTCAGTTGATCGGTTACTGCCAAGAGTGGCGGCAAGTCGGCGGCCAGCTTGCGATGGACTTGCACATGGCTGTGTTGCAGTTTCTTTCCGGCCAGCGCCAGTACTGATTCGACCAGATCGTTGACTTGCGTCCGGGTCACGCGGCCGCTGGACGGGCGATAAAAGTCCAGCGTGCGCGCGACGATGGCGCTGAGCCGCTCGACCTCTTCCTGGGCCATGTTCAGGTAATTCATTTTTTTCTCGTCTGTCAACGGGCGATTGAGCACGAGATGCAGGCAATTGTGAATCGCTTGCAGTGGGTTGTTGATTTCGTGCGCCATCGAAGCGGCCAGCCGTCCGGTGGCGGCTAGCTTTTCCGCCTGGACGAGCTGCGCTTGTGAAAGCTCCAAATCTCTCTTCGATTGCGCCAACTCGCCATAGAGGCGCGCGTTCTCCACGGCCACGCCCACCGACGCTGCCAGGAATGACAGCGTCTCCAAGTCGTCGTTGGTGAACGGCCCGCCGATTTTGTTGATAGCTTCAATCGCGCCGATGGCTCTGCCTTTGACGACGACCGGCACGCACAGCACCGAGCGCGTGACCAGTCCGCTGCGGCGATCCATCATCGTCGAAAACAGGGGGTCGGCCTGAGCGTCATTGACCAAAATCGGCTCGCGCTCTCGGACGACGTGCTCGACCAGGCCCTGCCCTGGCTGAAGCGTATAGTCTATGTTCGCGCCCTGGTCATGGCCCAGCGTTTTGCGGAACATAACCTGGCCCGATCTGGGGTCCACGAGCGCGAGCGAGCCGGTCTCGATGTGTAAAAAGTCACGGATGCCGCGCATCGAAACAGTCAACACGGTTTCCAGGTCAAGCGTAGACGTGATGGCGCGGGTGATGTCGTTGAGCACGGCCAGGTCTTCGCTGCGAGTCTGTGCAGCTTCGTACAGCCGCGCGCGTTCCACAGCCGCGCCCACCTGATGTCCGATCGCCGCCAGCAGTTCGAGCGCGGCAGCGTCCACGTTGCGCCCGCCGGCCACAAGCAACGTGCCGATGACTCGGTCGCGGCTGCGCAACGGCACACAGGCCGCATCGCGCTGCACACTGCCGGTAGTGAGTGAGGTCAAGAGTGGACGTCCGTTGCGCGCCACCTGTTCAACTGTCTCGACTCCCGTGGTTAGATCAAAGGCGTCCCAGCGTTTGGCCGCGACGGTCTGCGCGCCGGTGAGGCTGGTCAACGTGATGGCGCCCGCGTCCATGTCCAGCGCGCGGAGTACCTGGTCGAGCGCGGTGTTGAGCACGTCGGGCAATTCAATGGCGCGCCCCACTGTCTCTGCCACAGCGTTGAGCGCGGCCAGTAAACGGTTGCGGCGGCGTGTCTGCTGCTCGGCGCGGCGCACGCGCAAAACGGCTTCGACGCGCGCGAGCAGCTCTCGGTTGTCGAATGGCTTGGGGATGTAATCATCCGCGCCCAGTTCCAGTCCGCGTGTCCGGTCGCCCACCTTGCCCATCGCGGTGAGCATGATGATCGAAGTGTCCTTGATGGCCGGGTCCTGCTTGATGGCGTGGCAGACTTGATATCCGTCAATGCCTGGCAGCATAATGTCGAGCAAGACGAGATCGAACGCTTTGTCAGACTGGGGTGTGCTGCCGCCCAGGATCGCCAGCGCTTCCTCGCCGCTGATGGCGGCTTCGGCGCGGTAGCCGGCGTTGGCGAGCAATTCGCGAATGAAACTGTTGATGCGGACTTCGTCGTCTACGACCAGGATGTTTTCGTTGCTCATTGGCGCGCTGCACTCCTTCACGGGAGAGCTGGAGACAAGGCAATTATAGTCGAAATTTGAACACGTGCGCGTTCACGATGACACGCGCAATGTCAACCTGACGTGCTGAAACAGGTGATGTCAGCAAATTCGGCATTCGAGACTCGACACTCAATACTTGTAAACACTCCCGCCGATGAACTCGCGCAGATGCGACGTGGGCGGGATAGCCCGCTCCGCGTCCTCGGTGACAGGTGTGATGGTCTGCAAGAGAGCGTACACCCGCTTGGCGCGGATCATAGCGTCCTCGCGCTGAGGGTCATTGTCGTACAGAGATGACCATCGGGCGAACTGATCTATCAGCCTGGGCCGGAAGACGGGCAGCTCGTAGGGCAGCGCGCCGTTGACGATGTAATCGGTCGTATTGATATAGGGAATGATGTGGCGCAATTCGCTGGAGCGGACATAGTGCCAGTGCTCCAGCGTCCGCTGCGGATCGTAGGAGCGGTGGGCGGCGTCGCGCAGCATCCGGCGCATCAGGCGCAGATCGGTCCACCGGACATAGTTGCCGTCCTGGCCTTTGATCTGGATGAGCGTCTCGATGTAGAGCCTGAACTTGCGCTCGTCGGAGATGGCGCTCATCATGCCGGGGAACAGCCCGTGCAGGCTGTCAATCAAAATGATCTCGTTTTCTGCCAGGCGCATCGGCGTGGTCGTCGGTCGCCGCGCGCCGATCTTGAAATCGTACTGCGGCATCTGAATCTCTTGACCGGCGATGAGCTTGACCAGGTGCTCATTGATGAGTTCCAGGTCGAGTGCCTGCGGCGTCTCAAAGTCGTAATCGCCATACTCGTCCCTGGGATGCAATGCCAGGTCGAAAAAGTAATTGTCCACGTTGAGCGCGACGAGCTTGAGCCCGATGTGCTCGAGCCGCATGCCCAGCTTGATCGTCGTCGTCGTTTTGCCAGAAGACGAAGGCCCGGCGATGATGACGATCTTGACCTGGTCGCGCCGCGCCATGACGAGTTCCGCCGCGTTTTCCAGGTCCTGCTCATAAGCCGCGTCCGATTCACGCACGATGTCGGGAAACTCGCCGCGTGCGAGTCGCGCGTTGAGCGCCTCCACGCTGTAAAGCCCATGCTCCACGGCCCAGTCGAGCACGTACCAGATTTTGCGCCACGGGATATTCCCCGACGGCCTGGCCGCAAGCGCCGCTTTGGCCTGGCGAGCGCGGGCGCGCTCGTCGCGGTAGAGGATGTAATGCTTGGCAACTTTGGCGTGCCCGTTCTCGATGAGCACTTTTTCGACCCGGTCCTGAATCTCTTCGACGGTCGGGACATGATCAGGCGGCATTTGCTGTTCCATCAGTGTGATGACCTGCTCGGTGAGTCCTTCGGCGATCTTGCGGTCGTGGCCGCCCACCGCCACCGCCGCGCGGTAGATCGCGTTTGTGATGCGCTCTGGCGTGAACGGCACGATCGCGCCGGTGCGCTTGACGACCTGGGTGAATCGTCTAGCCATGATCACCTCTCCCTCTGAACATTCATTTTAGATTCTACGCCCATTGGCCCAAAGCGGCAACTTGCACTCTGCCCGTTTGCGGCGCGAAATGGGCGAACAGAGGCTGCCTTGGGTGGGGGCCGACTTGTCAGGTTGTTCAATCGGGCTTATACTTTTAGCTGGCTGTCCGTGACCGCCTCGCCCAGTCTGGCTTTGCCAGCACATTCTCCGTTTCCACGGAGCTGACACTTGTTCCACCACTGAACATATCCACAATGGAGGCTCAACCATGAAAACGCGCAATTTCCTTGTTACTGTCGTTTTTATCTTGTCAACGCTGGCCCCGGCTGGACAAGCCGTTTCGGGACCGCCGCAGCCTCCCGCTCCTGTCGAACCATTGCGCGAACGAACGGGCGCGAGCATTGCCTCACCTCAGGGTGTGCCATTCATGCCAGGGAGAGAGGTGGTTTTGCGCCGCGATAATAGATACAATCCCTACCACGTGGCCCCTCCTGAACGAGCCGCGTGGAGCATCCAGTCAGCCAACTTTAGCGTCAACTGGAATCCTTCCAGTTGTACGGGCAGTATTAGCGCCTGGTCGCAACCCGCCAAGGATGCCTTTAGTTACGCCGTCGGTATCTGGGCGTCACAATTGAACGCCAGCACAACCATTGTGGTGGACGCCTGTTGGCGGTCAGATTTGCCACCCGATGTCCTCGGTTCGGCCGGGCCGACGGCTATTTATCAGAACGTTACGGCTGGCGTCTGGTATCCGGTGGCGCTCGCCAACGCGCTCGCCAACAGCGACTTGAATGGCGCCACTGCCGAAATAAAGGCCAATTTCAGCAGCACCTTTGATTGGTACTTTGGCACTGACGGAAACCCCGGCATGAAGATGGACTTTGTCAGCGTGGTGCTGCACGAATTGAGTCATGGATTAGGTTTTATTGGCTCTATGTGGGTGGACGTAGCAGGCTACACCTTGTATTGCGGCGGTCTCGGCCAGGGCTGTTGGGGATACGGAAACAATCCTCCATATAATCCCATGATCTATGACCGCTTTGCGGAGAATAGCTCCCCTCAAAGCCTTCTCAACGAGTCTCTGTTTCATAATCCCTCTGTGGCCCTGGGGGCTCAGCTCACGAGTGGCGGCGTGTACTTTAACGGCGCTAATGCCAAGGCCGCTAACGGTGGTAGCCACGTCAAGTTGTATGCGCCTTCCCCTTGGGAGCCAGGTTCCAGTTATGCTCACCTGGACACAATCTTTGACAACACCTCAAATGCGCTGATGACGCCTTCTCTTGCCGACGGGGAAGCAATTCATAACCCCGGCCCTATCACACTTGGCATTTTCAAGGATATAGGTTGGCCGGCTGGAGCTGCTGCTGCAACGTTGACCAGCATCACACCCACTAGCGGGAACGACAACGGCACGGTTCACATCACCAACCTGGCCGGCAGCAATTTCCAGGCGGGAGCGACGGTCAAGCTGACCAGGTCGGGCCAATCGGACATCAACGCCACTAATGTAGTCGTGGTCAGCTCATCTCAAATCACGTGCGACTTTGATCTGACAGGCGCCGCCGCCGGTCAGTGGAACGTGGTGGTGACGAATCCAGATTCCCAAAGCGGGACGTTGCCTAACGGCTTTACCGTGAGCTTTTCCGGCAAGACCTGGAATGGCAGCATTAGCAGCGACTGGCACATCGCCGGCAACTGGACGCCTTCCGGTGTGCCAACCTCTACCGACGATGTGGTGATCCCCAATGTGGCCCGCGCTCCCGTCATCTCTAGCGGTGATGCCGCGGCCAATGGCTTGACCATCAACACCGGAGCTGTGTTGGACTTGACCAGCCGCAAACTGACGGTTGAAGGGACGCTGACTAACAACGGCACGCTGAAGCAAACGCAAAGTGTGGCCGGGAGCAGCCCGACCAACTTCTTGCGCGTCACCAACCTGGCTGGCACTCTGACCAAATACTATGGCGTGGACATTACGGCCTCCGGCGCAGCCAACGTGACTGCAGATCAGGTCAAACCCTTGCAGCCTGAAGCAAATGTCATTGTCACTGTCTCCGGCAACCAGTTCTGTGCCGGACGCACCATGGGCGTGAAACGCTGCTTTGACATTGCGCCGGCCGCAGCACTTGCGGCCACCGTGCGCTTTTACTTGAGCGAGGCCGAACGCAACGGGCAAGTTCTAGATAACCTGATGGTCTTGCACTATGGCGGTAGCTGGACAGAGGAGCCCGGCCCCTACATTCGTGGCGGCGCTGGCGACGCTCAGTATGTGCAAGTCCAAAACATTAACGATTTTTCGCCCTTCGCTCTGGCTGGACCCGGCAGCAGCATATACCTGCCCATCGTCATGAAACGTTGGCCGCCCATTCCCGACACACCCACGCTGAATGCGATTAGCAATCCCAGTGGCAGTGTGGGTTACACTGTGAGCTGGAATGCGGCGTATTTGGCTGATACGTATACGCTGCAAGAGGCCACCGACGCAGCTTTTTCCAGCCCAGTGGTGGTATATGGCCCTGGCTCTGGCTTGTCCTGGTCGGCCACCGGCAAGGCGGCCGGGACGTACTATTATCGCGTCAAGGCGAGCAATTCCTATGGAGATAGCGGCTGGAGCAATGTCCAGTCAGTCCAAGTCGTGCTGCTCGCCACAGTGTACGTACAAAACAACACCGGTGGCCAGTTGTGCTATGAGGTGTATGGCAGTGGCATTGGCCAAAAGTGTTATTCGTCAGGGCTAAACTACTATGGCGCCTTCCCAGTTGGCACATATTCTTGGCATGTTTCGGCCTGTGGTGGATCGGCTGATGGAACCCAATACTATTCCGGCACTAAGACTCACACGTTCTGGTGTGGCGCCGTCACATCCCTTCAGTCCATGTCTTTACGGTAGGGTGAAGATGTTTGAGATCTGAAAACATGCGCAAGCAGATCTGGATTTCACTTCTAGCCATTGCTTTCCTCGTGGGGGCGGCGCTCACCATCCGCGCATGGCTTTTCGTTGACTTGCCGCAGCTTACGGCTCTCACGTCGAACTTGTCTGCGCCTTCGACCAAGATTCTGGATCGGCATGGGCGATTGCTTTACACCATCTCCGACCCGCACACGGGACGGCACACGCCAATTCCGCTGGCCGACATCCCGCTGGCCTGCCGCCAGGCGACGATTGCGACCGAAGATGCCAACTTTTATTCCAACCCTGGCGTGGATGTTTACGCGATTCTCCGTGCGATGTGGATCAATCTGCGCGGAGGCGAGGTGCTTTCAGGCGGCTCGACGATTACGCAGCAACTGGCGCGCAATCTGTTGCTTTCGCCGCAGGAGCGGACACAACGCACGCTCACGCGCAAG
>CAYGWJ010000390.1:0-2603 GCA_964353405.1 uncultured Anaerolineae bacterium | reverse complement strand
CTGATCTGGCATTGGATCTTCCCCGAACTTGGTTGCCACCACGATGCCATCTCGACGACCTCGCAGGGCTTCACCCAAGATGCGCTCGCTCAAACCCTGGCCGTAGTTATCCGCTGTGTCGAAAAATGTCACGCCTAGATCGACAGCCGCCTGGATTTGCCGAACAGCATCCCGTTTCGCCCGAGAGGGATCTTGGGGAGCTAGATCGTCACGCCAGCCCAAACCAGCCATGCGGGCCGTACCTAATCCCAATGGGCTGACTTGCACACCACTTCGCCCCAACCTGCGAAATTCCATCACCTGCAACGCTCCATCTTCGACCTACCTGTACCGCTCATTACTAACCTCAAATGTCCTTATGTTGGTAGGCGACCCTGTATGCAGACACTAGGGTCGCTTCCAGAAGCGGGGTATCAAAAATGGCGTTCGTTGTTTGTAGGCCAGGTATTCCTGGCCGAACCGGGCCTCCATTTCCTTTTCTTCAGCGCGTTTGATATAGGCCAGCAGCCCGCCTGCAAAAAGCAGCACCACGGCCCCGGCGCCGATGGAACGGAAAAGGATGGCAACGCCCAGATACATGCCGATGGCCCCCAGGGCCATCGGATTGCGGCAGTAGGTGTAGGGAGGCTGGACGATCAGTTTCTGCGTTGCCATGAGCGGCACGGGCGTTCCTCTCCCAATAGTGAATTGGCTGTAATTGGACCACATGGCGAACAACCAACTGGGCAGGATCAGCAGCCATCCAAGGATCAGGTTGAATGGTAGGGAGAGGATCGGTGGCCACTGCATCCACTGGTCAAGCCTGGCCCCCAGTCGGATGAAAAGATAGGGCAATACAAACAGGAACACGGGCGCTAAAAACAACAGCGCAACGAACCGCTGTTTTGGGCTGTATTCATGCCTGGCCTGCTCCAGAAGTTTGTTTTTCACATCTTACCTCATCAAGCGATCCATTCTCGCCTACGCTATCTGGATGCCTGCCCATTCCAGAAGGCCACGGATCAATTCAGCCCGGTATTTGATGGGCGGCTTATCCGGGCCATGTGAATCGGAACCCGCACTGGTCAGTAAGTGATAGCGCTGAGCATACTCCCGATACAGCGCCGTCTGGGCGGGCGTATGCAGCGGATGATAGACCTCCAAGCCGTCAATCGGAGCCTCCTGGCGGAATTGGTCTAACAATTGGCCATCATAGGTTATAAATCCGTCTTCATGGCCAGGGTGAGCGAGCAGGCACATGGCCCCACTCCGGTGAGCGGCCTCCACGACTGCCGCCGGCTCGTTCGTCGCAAACGCACAGCCTGCCGTCAGAACGATCTTCCCAGCCGAGGGATCGCCTAGCCCATAGCCGTGTCTTTTTAAGAGAGCGACCAACTCATGGGGTTGCTCCGAGCTGGGTTTGGCTAAGACGGCTGACAACCCGTCGGGGGAGAGGGCGTAGCCCTGCCGCTGTAGGTTTTCGTAGACTTGCCGGGTATTCTCTTGTTGACGGCGCAGCAGGTCTTGGGCTAAGTCGTTCAAGGCATTATGGTTGGGATCAAACCCAAAGCAGAGCAGATCGGTCAGCTCACCCTTCCATGTGGTGGTCATTTCAACACCCACGAGCACGGGCAGGTGTTTGTCCAGCGCCAGTTGTTGAATGGCAGCGATCATATCCACGCGATCATGATCGGTAATAGCCGCCAGGCCAAATTGCTCACCGAGCAGATAGTCGAGCAACGGCTCCACCGTCCAGCGGCCATCACTGTAGGTGGTATGCAGGTGGAGGTCAATAGCCGAATCGGCAGCGAGACTGAGGCCAGTCGTGGACAAGTTCATAGCGAACCTGGACTAGATCAAACCACATTCGCTTGCTTTTTAGTTTCTAACATGATCCAATCGATATTCCAAGACAGAACGACTGCATTTGTGACGTTTCTTGCCGGTAATCGGGCCCCAGAAAACCATGGCTTCCCTGGCAATTGAAGCGCTCATGAGGAAGCCTGACCATTAGTACAGTTGATCGAAGAGCAGGATATAGCCATTGATGTCTTTGATAGCGAATTGCTTGAAGGGTATATCGGTCAATTCGACAATCACTTGCACTTTATCTTTGATTCTCTCGTAATACTCGACGACACCTTCCATCTCGATAAAGATGTCGAATGAACCGCCCAGTTTCACCAATTGTATCTCAGGGATCACCTGTCCCAGGCTTTTTCTTGACTCGAACATTAGGTAGTCATTGTTGCACTTGAACTGAACCCATTGTGGAATTGGTACATCATTGGGATAAACCGAGTCCAATTCGAGTCCGAGAGTTTTGGTGTAATACTCAATCGTGCTCGGAATGTCTTCGGTCACTAGTTCGGCTGTCAAACGTTTGAATTTCATCATGATACTCCTGGTTATTAATGATTCATAACATAGCAGGTGTTAATCGAGAACCCAACTATTAATTGAGCGGCACATCGTTCAATCCATTGGCCTTCTTGGAAGCAACATCGGCGTTCTTGATTTGTACTCCAGATACGATGCCCCAAAGCGAACCTCTAGTTCTCGTTCTTCATACACTTTCACGAAGACAAGCAATGCCGGTGCAAACAGGATGAGTACCCAGAGCA
>CAYGWJ010000389.1:0-2775 GCA_964353405.1 uncultured Anaerolineae bacterium | reverse complement strand
TCGTTTCGCAAACCGACAGCCAGGCCGTGCAATACAGCATGATCATCCTGCTGGCCAGCGTCTTTTTCAGCGGATTCATCATGAGCCTGGATATGCTTTTGCCGCCAGTGAGAGTCATCTCCTGGCTGCTGCCCACTACCTATGGCACGCTCCTGTTGAGGGATATCGCCCTGCGTGGGACTGATCCGAACTGGCTACTGCTGGGTGGCCTGGCCGCCATCGGCTTGGTCTTGATGCTTATATCCTGGCGGCTGATGCGCCGTCTGATTTCATCCTCACAATGATAGAGAAGCGGCTCAACAACTGTTGTAGCCCCCTCTCCACATAAAGCGGAGCACGGTCACGGCCAGGGGGTCTTGATGCGGAGCAACAAATCTGCGCCGCGCCGATGACAGCCCTCGCATTCGGGTCTATGCTTAGAGTGTTCAAATCGAAAAAGATACGGAGAGAATAATGACTCGTCAAACTGTGCAAAAGCTGTTCCTGGCTGTGCTCATCCTGACCCTGTCTGCCTGTGCGGGTGCAGCTACTCCAAAAGCACCCGTGGAGGTACAGGTAACACTCACCGAATTCAAATTCGACTCTTCTCTCACGACGTTCTCTGTAGGCACGCCTTATCACTTTGTTCTCAACGACAAAGGCACGCTCGCCCATGACTGGATGATCATGCCGCAGGGCGAGACAGATGAGAACAAAGCCTTGGTCAAAGTGGAGGATACGGACTTGCAACCCGGCGCCACCGTGACCAAAGATTTCACATTCACGCAACCGGGCAACTATGAATTCGCCTGCCACGTGAAAGGTCACTATGAAGCCGGGATGGTGCTCAAGATCGTTGCCAAGTAGAAATGGACTGGCGGGCATCGCCGCCGGGGTGCTCACCTACCTCTGGCCGAGCGTCACGGCGCAGGCGCTGGTCTATCTCATCGCGGCCTGGGCGATCCTGACCGGCGCGTTTGAGGTCGTGGCGGCGGTTGATCTGCGCAAGCTGGTCGAGGGCGAGCGGCAGTTGGCTTGGGGCAACCTGATCGAGCACGAGATTCTGGGAGCGTGCTGAAATGATTGAATCACCTGCGCAGCAGCCACACGAGGCGCTTGCGCTGCGATCCGGCCAGCAGGTGTTCTGCCGCGATGGGCACGCAGGACACGTCACGTTGCTGTTGCTCGATCCGCGCGGGCAGGTGCGACAGTTTGTGATGCGCCTGGGTTATCTGAGCCACGAGGTGATCGTTCCGGTGGACTGGGTGGGCGAGTCCGATGCGGAGAACGTGCACCTTTCCGTGAATCGGCACGCGCTAGAGGGACTGCCAGGCTATCGCCCCGACAGTGTGATCGCCGCCGAGGTTGACCGCGCGCTGTGGAATGACGATGTCCTGCGCGAGAGCGACTATGACGAAATAGATGTCGTCGTGAGCAACGGCGTCGTCAGCTTGAACGGCTACGTGATGACGCTGACCATCAAGGCGCGAGTCGAGCGGGCAGCCCGCACGGTGCATGACGTGTTAGACGTCGAGAATCACCTGATCGCTGACGACCAGGTGGTGATTGCGGTCGCGCAGGCGCTGGACCACGATGTGCGTACCCGCGAACAGACGGTGTATGTCAATGCACGCAACGGAATCGTTTCTCTTAGCGGCGAGGTGAACAGCGCCGCTGTGCGCGCCGCCGTCGAAGAGTGCGCGGCCAGCGTCCCGGTGGTGCACGGCGTCCTCAACCATGTGCAGGCGCTGGGCGTCGCCAGAGACGACGCGGAGCAGCGCGTGCTGCAGCCGCAGATCGGGACAGAGATCTATGCATCGGATATTCGGCTGGGGCGAGTGGAACGGGCCATTATCAGTCCGCACAACCGCCGCGTGACCGCCTTTGTGGCGCACGGGCAATTCCCAGAGCCCGCGCACTCTGATCCGAGTGTGTTGCCCGTCGAGATGCTGCACACTGCGCCAGAGTGGCACACGGTGATCCCCATTAGCGCCGTGAGTGACGTGAACGCAAGCGAGGTGCTGCTGCGCATCACCAGCGTCGAGGCTGCGCGCCTTGCTGATTTCGATCCGGCTCGCTTTGTCACACCAGATGCGAACTGGCAACTGCCGTATCCCTACCATCTCGCCGATGTGATGCTCGAACCCGGAGGAGGGCTTATGAAGTGAATGATGTCCTAGAAGGGGTTGGTCTCAAGCCGGGGAAGCGGATTGAGCGTTGGCGTAAACTGGGGCAGTTTATCCGAAGGATTCAGGAGGAGCACATCATGAACAAGGATGTATTCGAAGGCAAGTGGAAGCAAATGCGGGGCCAGGCCAAGGACTGGTGGGGCAAGCTCACCGACGACGACCTGGAGCGAGTGGGCGGCAAGTACGACAAATTCGTCGGCCTGCTCCAGGAAAAGTATGGCTACACCCGCGAGCGCGCCGAAGAGGAAATCAACCGGCGGACGGCGGAGCATCAAGCCCAACAGAAAAAGGTCGCCGTCCCGGCCGAGTAATTCGTCAGTCCCGCTCCTGCAAGCACGCTCAGGTTGACACGGCGAGTGGGAGAGGGACATCGCGAGTCGTTTGAAACACGGATAACCCGCGATCTCAAACACTCACACAGGAGATACAAATGACAAACCTTGTTATATACCTTATCGTTGCGGCGGTGATCGGCTGGGTGGCGACTGAACTCATGCATGACCGCTCGAACCTGCTGATCAACATCATTGTGGCCGTCGTAGGCGCATTCCTGGCGGGTTACTTTCTCAGCCCCATCTTTAAGGTCGGGACCATCAACGATGCGATC
>CAYGWJ010000388.1:0-10973 GCA_964353405.1 uncultured Anaerolineae bacterium | reverse complement strand
GGTTCGTGAAACACCCGCCTGTGCCAGCTCAGTTGCCCGCGGAGGTGTGGATTAATCCGCCCCAACCAGCGGGCGACACGGCGGCGCCGCTTCAGTAAATTCAGAAACGAGTTGTCTCAAACCTATTGACACATTCCGTTTCGCCTCGCCGATGGCTTTCCAAACCCCTTGCTTTTCATCATATTGCAATAAGGGAACGGTATCCGGCAGAGTATTCTTCAATTGAGCACTATTCACAGGAATTTGCAGGGTTGCCGTTGCCCCCTGCTTGAGGTTGTAAGTCTTATTGCCAGAGGAGATAATTATCGTTCCCGCGCCATAAGTCACCATGTACCCGCTTGAGGTATTGTCGATATAGACAGTATAGTCTCCTGGCATGGAATCCGGCTCATAGATATCTATGGTTGATAACGAAACTGATACTTTTCTGCTTGGTGGGTTCCCTTCACCAGCTACGAGAGAGTTGGCTGGAATAGAAAGGCTTATACCATCGTTACAGATTCTATTTTGAGCGAATATCACAGCGTCTTTTAACTCCTGGGATTCATCAGCAAGATAGACATCCTTGTTTTCAACATGGATTGGTAACTGGCTGTAATTGTAATTTGACCAATTCACTCGGCTACTCAACGAGCCCAAACAGATATTGCTTTTTCTACCATCTGTTATCAAATTATCTAGAGTCGGGTCAATATCTGTTACAGTAGCTTCCGTTAGAACCCATGATCTGTCTTGAATACCGTTATAATAGACCCTTGAAACAAGGCCGAACCCCTTTTTCCAGATATTCATTACAAAACGATTGTTGACATTCTGATCGTCGGCCTGAACAGTAATCTTGAAGGCTCCATTACCGTCAGTTTGAGTGGAAACGCCATTAACTTCAACTTGAGCCTGTCCAATTGGATCTCCCGCTTTCGTCAATATCTTGCCTGAGAAGGTTACCTTGACAGGAGCTGTTGGCTCATGTGTAGGAGTTGCTGGCTTCCGTGTAGGAGTTGCCGGCTGTCCACAGCTTGAAATGAGAAAAATACATACCAAAAACAGGGAGATTATTCGGAATTCAATCATTGGGAATTGATTTACGTTTGCAGGATATTTGAAATGCAGCAGCTTATCCATTTCTTTTATCTCCTAGTAGAATGAGAGGTTGCAGCCTTTTCACCCGGTGGGTGAATGTAGACGGCGTTTTTACAGTCCATTCCCACTGTGGGGCAGAATAGACTGTAACCGTTTTAGTGGTAAAATACCTCGTGGCTCAGGTCATGCTCATCCTCCTTCGTCGGCCCCTGGGCTTCCCAGGGGTCAACCCTGTTGCGAAGTGTGTCGTGCAGACCCGATAAAAAGTGAGGACGCAAGTAGTATAGACCTGAATTCATCGCTTGTCAAAAACGGAATGTCCGTGGATGGCAACGTCGCCGCCTCCACGCAAAATCAAGCCTTTAGCGCGTTGCTCTTTCTCGACTGAAAAGACCTTTGAGGCCCGCTTGTGCAAAGCCTCAAAGGTCTTGCGCGTGCTACATCTTCACCTGACCCCCGGCCACTCTACATCCATCATCCGGCCCTGTCCAACTGCGCCGCCGCCGCTTCCACGAACGCCTTGAACAGCGGGTGTGGCCGGTTCGGGCGGCTCTTGAATTCGGGATGGAACTGTGACCCGACCATAAAGGGGTGATCGGCCAGCTCGGCAATCTCCACCAGCCGCCCATCCGGCGATAGGCCCGATAGCACCAGCCCGTTCCTGGTCAGCACGTCTCGGTAAGCGTTGTTGAATTCAAAGCGATGGCGATGCCGCTCGTCGGTGTGCGCCGAGCCATACGCAATTTGCGCGCGTGTGCCCGGGACCAGCGCGCACGGATACGTGCCCAGCCGCATCGTCCCGCCCATGTCGGCAATGTCGCGCTGCTCCGGCATCAGGTCTATCACCGGGTGCGGCGTCGAGTGATCGAACTCGGTGCTGTTGGCGGCTTCGTCGCTCAAGGCGGCGCGCGCCAGCTCGATCGTCATCACCTGCATCCCCAGGCACAGGCCCAGGTAGGGCGTCTTGTGCGTGCGGGCAAAGCGCGCGGCAATGATCTTGCCTTCGATGCCGCGATAGCCAAAGCCGCCCGGTACCACGATGCCGGCCGCTTTTTCCAGCCGGTCCAGGCCGCGCCCGCGCTCTAGCTCTTCCGAGTTCACCCAGTCAATCTGCACGTCCAGGCCGTGCGCGCCCCCGGCGTGCGTGAGCGCCTCGCGCACGCTGATGTAGGCGTCTTGCAGCTCCACATACTTGCCCACCAGTGCGATGGGCAGCCGCTCTTTGGGCTGCGTCATCCGCTCGACCATCGCGCGCCAATCGGAAAGGTCGGGCGCGGCGGAAGCCGTCAGCCCCAGGCGTTGGATGATGAAATCGCCCAGGCCGACCTGCTCAAGGAGCAGTGGGACCTGATACATCGTCTTGGCCGTCACCATCGGCACCACGGCGCGCACGTCCACATCGCAAAACAGCGAAATCTTGTCGCGCAGCGCGTCGGACACGGGCTTGTCGGCGCGGGCCACAATCACGTCCGGCTGGATGCCGATGCCGCGCAGCTCCTTGACGCTGTGCTGGGTGGGCTTGGTCTTGATCTCGCCCGTCGCCCCGACGAACGGCAGCAGCGTAACATGAATGTAAAGGGTGTGGTCGCGCCCAATGTCCTTGCGCATCTGGCGGATGGCTTCCAGGAACGGCAGGCCCTCGATGTCGCCCACCGTCCCGCCGACTTCGACGATGACCACGTCGGGATTGCCGGCGCGCGCCACCAGCCCGATGCGCCGCTTGATCTCGTTCGTGATGTGCGGGACGACCTGGATCGTGCCGCCCAGGTAATCGCCGCGCCGCTCCTTGCCGATGACTTCGGCATACACCTGGCCCGTCGTCACGTTGCTGGCGCGGGTGAGGTTCTCGTCAACAAAGCGCTCGTAATGCCCCAGGTCGAGGTCGGTCTCGGCGCCGTCGTCGGTCACAAACACTTCGCCGTGTTGGTAAGGCGACATGGTGCCGGGATCCACGTTGATGTATGGGTCGAGCTTTTGGATGCTCACGCGCAATCCGCGGCTCTTGAGCACGCGCCCGATGGACGCCGCCGTCACGCCTTTGCCGACGCTCGAAACGACGCCGCCGGTGCAGAAAATATACTTGGGCATTCCTTCTCCTCTCATAAACCATAAACGGTGGTGGGGAGTCCGCCTTTTGGGCGATACTCCCCACCGGAAATTACGGTTGTTCAATTGGCATGGGCCAGTGGCCACTCGCTAAACGAGTTATCGGTGCAAAACTGGGTAGCATAGGGCCTTGCCCCTGGTAAGTCCCAGGGGTTGCCGCTAGGGGGCCTTTGGCTCTGCCCGCCCAACACGCCGACAAGCGGCTATGCTACGGCTTTTTGCACCAGAAACTAGACAAGCCTGCCCAGGTCCTCTGCCGCGCGGCGCATGTCCAGCATGATAAGCCCCAGCTTGGCGTGCTCGCGCGTCAGCACGGTCAGCACGGCTTCCACCCCTACCGACATCAGCACCACGTAGCCCTTTTTGCCGTGGACGAAGACCTGATCCAGCAGTCCGCGCCCCAGCTCGGTGCTGATGCGCTCACCCAAGCTGATCATCGCGGCGGACATGGCCGAGACGCGGTCTTCTTCCACTCCGGCAGGCAGCGAGGACGCCATGATCAACCCGTCTACCGAGACCACAGCCGAGCCTTCGATCTCGCCAGAGCCGGCCTGCAAGTCTCGCAGGCGGTCAACCATCTGGTCGGTGCGCGATTTGGGCATGAATGTCTCCTTGTGCGTGAATGGACCAAGACGTAAAAGATGATACCATAGAAAATATCAAATATCAAATACCAAATACCAATTTTCAAATTTCAAATGTACCCTCTCCCTTCCCCTGTCGCGCGCCTTGCGGCGCGATGGGGGAAGGGCCGGGGATGAGGGTTACCTGGCTGGCAGCTTGGGTAGCGCGCGGCTCGGCTTGCCTTCGAACGTTGGGCGTTTGGGCGGATGGGCCTCCATCAGTTTGAGCGTCTCGGCGATGGCGCGCTCCAACTGCGCATCCAGGCCGCGAGCGTAATCCTGCGGCGTGTTGTCCACCTCAATGTCTGGGTCGGTGCCATAGTTTTCCACGCCCCAGCCCACGTCTGTGAACCAGAACGAAAACTCGGGCTGCGTGGTGACCGTTCCATCCACCAGCGAATGCCGTGGCCAGATGCCGATGACGCCGCCCCACGTCCGCTTGCCCAGCAACGGCCCCAGGTTGAGCAGCTTGAACCCGTGTGAAAAAATGTCGCCATCCGACCCGGCGTGCTCGTTGGTGAGCGCCACCATCGGGCCGAGCACCGATTGAGGCGGGTAAGGCTCCGGCTCCTGGCCCCAGCGCGATGTGTCATAGCCGATGCGCCGCCGCGCCAGCTTTTCCAAAATCAAAGACGAGACGTGCCCGCCGCCATTAAAGCGCACGTCAACGATCAAACCTTCGCGGTCCACTTCGGCCAGAAAGCCGCGATGAAACTCGGCATAGCCGCGCGCGCCCATGTCGGGGATGTGGACATAGCCCGCGCGCCCACCCGTCGCTTCGTGCACACGGCGGCGATTGTTTTCGACCCATTCGCGGTAACGCGCGGATGTCTCGCTCTTCAACGCTTTGACGGTCACGGTGCGCGTCGGCGAGGCCTCCGAGGGGTGGCTGACCGTCAGCGTGATCTCGCTTCCAGCCAGATTGACCAGGCACGCTTCGGGCGGCGCCGAGCGGGAAAGCTTGCGCCCGTTGATGGCGATGAGCTGGTCGCCCGGCTTGACGTTGATGCCCGGTCCGTTGAGCGGCGAATCGCTCTTTTCGTCCCACGGGTCGCCCTGCGCAATGTGGGCAAAGCGCCAGCATTCTGCGACAGCATCGTAAACGAGATCCGCGCCCAGGTAGCCCTGATCATAATCCGGCTCGGGGCGATAGTCGCCCCCCAGCTCGTAGCAATGCGACGTGCCCAGCTCGCCCTGCATCTCCCACATCAAATCGGAAAACTCGGAGCGGCTGCTGGCCCGATCCACCAGCGGCAGGTATCGGTCGTGAATCGTCAGCCAGTCCACTTGCGACATGTCCGGCGTCCAGAACTGGTCGCGCTGCAAGCGCCACGCTTCGCGGAACATCTGCCGCCACTCGGCGCCCGGCACCACCGATACCTTGACGCGGCTCAAGTCGAGCCAGCCGCTCTTGCGGCTGGGGCCGTCGTCGGAATGATTGTCGGGTTTCTCTCCGGCCTTGAGAACGCGCAGGCGATAGCCCGCGCGATAGATCAGCGTCTTGCCGTCGCGCGATACTCGAAAATCGCCCAGGCTGGAAATGAGTGTGTCTTCTTTCTGCTCTTGAAAATCATACACCAACAGCGCGCCCTTGGCCGAGGGCTCGTCGGGCAGCCACGACTGGTTGAGCGCACCTTCGATCGGGTAGCGCGAGTAGAGCACCTTGCCCTTGGCGATGCCGAGGACACGGCCGTACAGACCCTCCGAGGTAGGAAACTCGACGATGCGCGCCTCGAGGCCTTCCACGTCAATCTGGATCGGCTGGCCGTTTTTCTTTTCCTCTTTCTTTTCTTCGGACTCGCCGCCGTCTTGCTTGTCTCCGTTCTCTTCATCTTCCTTCTTCTCTTCGGGCGGCTTGGGGACGGGGATGAAGGGCGAAGGCAAATCCTTTTGCAGCGTGATAAGGTAGGGCTTCATGCCGCGCGGAAAGTTCAAGTCAAAGTGCAGATTGTCATAGACCGGGTCAAAGGTGCGGTAGGAGAGAAAATAGAGATATTTGCCGTTCGGATCAAAGGCCGGGGCCACATCGCGCAACACGGGCCGCGTCAGCGGCAGGATTTGCCCGGTGGCAGCCTGCCACAGCTTGAGCGCCATCACTTGCAGCGAGACCGACACGCTGTAGGCCACCCATTCGCCATCGGGCGACCAATCGAACCCGGCGATGGGCGCGGATTTGCCGCGGTCAATCACGCGCAGCTCGCGCGTCGTCAAATCGAGCCAGACCAGCTCGTAACGGTGATTGCTAAAGACGATTTGATCCTTCTTGGGATTGACCGCAATCGCCTCCGGGCGGCCAATGTCAAGGCCAGACAGGATTTTGGGTTCTTGGTCCGTCTGCAAGATGACGAACGACTCTTCGCCGCCCGCGTCCGTCACGGCAATCAACCGCTCCTTGTCGCACAGCCATTCCGGCAAACGATAACGCGCGCCGTTGGGTTCGCCGTGTTGGTGCACCGCGCCTTCCCAGTTGGCGAAGGAAAAGGCCTGGCCGCGCGTAGAGATGGCCGTGTGCTGGCCTTGCGGGTGAAGCGCCCAATCTTGCAGATACCGGCGCGCGCTGACAAACTTGCGATTCCGCTGCGTCTGCGGCGAATGAAACTCGACCGGGATGGCCGCGGTCTTGTCGGTGGCCGGGTCAAAGAGATACAAGTCGGCGCCGGCGTGGTAGACGATGCGCCTGCCGTCGGTCGAGGGATTGCGCGCGTAAAAATCTTCGTGGTCGGTGTGGCGGCGCACCTCGTCGCCGTAAGGCCGGCACGAATAGAGATTACCAATGCCTTCGTGGTCTGAGACAAAGTAGATGCGGTCGCCTATCCACATCGGCGAGGCCAGGTTGCCCTTGAGCTGAATCAAAGGCTGAAATTCACCCGAGCCAGTGGGATCAATCCAGAGTTGTCCCGCCGTCCCACCGCGATAGCGCTTCCAGCGTGCCGGGTCGTCCGTATGGCGTCCGATGACGATCCCACCCGACGCGCCATAAGCAATCGCTTGCGCCGGGCCGAGGTTGATGCGCTCCGGCGGATTGCCTTCCACATCTACCGTGTAGAGATGCATCACGAATCGGAACGGCTGCCCGGCATTGTTGGCAAAGATGATCTTGCCGGCCGCGGTCCAGCCTGCGGTGACGCACACGCCTCCGCCCACGAACGTGAGCCGCCGGGCCTGTCCGCCCAACGCCGGCATGAGATAGATTTCGGCCTGGCCCTCTTCATAGCCGACGAACGCAAGTTGGTCTCCATCGGGAGAAAGCCAGGGGCGCGTGGCCGGTCCCAGGTTCGACGTGAGCCGCCGGGCGATGCCGCCGCCCGCCGGCACGGACCACAAATCGTCTTCGCAGACAAAGACCACGTTATCGGCGTGAAGCGTGGGGTAGCGATAGTATCCAGACGGCATGGAGCATCTCCTGTTGATCAAGGCTGGTCAGATTCTACACCTTCCAACACTGTACCGCAAACGTGGCGCACCGCCGCACCGTTGGTGGAATCATTCCGGTCGTGCTACAATGGAAGATGATCACAAACGGCTGGCAGCCGACTGCCCTGAGCGGTCATGTGTGAGGTGAGCTATGGAAGGCAGCGCGCAACGTCTCCAAAAGATTCTGGCCTCGGCGGGCTATGGCAGCCGCCGTGCGTGCGAAGACATTCTTCGCCAAGGGCGTGTGCGCGTCAACGGCCAGCAGGCCAGGCTGGGCGACAGCGCCGACCCGGCGCGCGACAACATCACGGTGGATGGCAAGCGCGTTCACGTCACAGCCTCGCACACTTATATCGCCCTCTACAAACCCACCAATGTCATCAGCACGGTGTCCGACGAATTGGAGCGCAAGACCGTGCGCGACCTGGTGCCCGTCGAAGGGCATCTCGTTCCGGCAGGCCGCCTGGACGCCGACAGCGAGGGCCTGGTGCTGCTCACCGACGACGGCGAGCTGACGAATCTGCTCACGCATCCTCGTTACGAGCATGAAAAGGAATACCAGGTTTACGTGATGGGCCACCCCGATGGAGCAACGCTTGATCGCTGGCGGCGCGGCGTCGAGCTGCCCGACCTGGACGACAAGACGCACGACGGCGGGCGCACGCTGCCGGCCCAGGTCGAAGAAATGCACACCCGGGTAAAGTCTGACGGCGCCTGGCTGCGCGTCGTCATGCGCGAGGGCCGCAAGCGACAGATTCGCCGCGTGGCCGGGCTGCTGGGACATCCGGTGCGGCAGCTCATTCGCGTCCGCATCGGGCCGCTCAAGCTGGGCAATATGAAGATGGGCCAGTGGCGGCGCTTGACCGCGCGCGAGGTTAAAGAGTTGAAGCAATTATCGAATCCGGCCTCTCGGCGCAGCCCACGACATTCCACGGGCGAGCCTTCAAAGGATAAACCCTTGTCTTTGCGCCCAAGGCGAAATCCCAGGGCCCGCCATCCGCGCCCGTAAGGCGCTTTTTTACACTCTTGCGCTTTGGGCCTGGAGTGAGGTGAACATGACCCCCGTTCAATCTTTCGCCGAGCAAGTCACGGCCAATGTGGAAAAGGTCATCGTCGGCAAGCGGTCCGCCATCGAGATGGTGTTGGTGGCGCTTTTGTGTGAAGGTCACGTGCTTGTCGAAGATGTTCCCGGCGTGGGCAAGACGATGCTGGCGCGATCCGTCGCGGCTTCGCTCGGCCTCTCCTTCAAGCGGCTGCAATGCACGCCCGACCTGTTGCCCAACGACATCACCGGCGTGAGCGTGTTCAATCAGCAGACGCGCGAATTTGAGTTTCGACCTGGCCCGGCCTTTGTCCACGTTCTGCTGGCCGACGAGATCAACCGCGCCACACCGCGCACCCAGTCTGCGCTGCTGGAGGCGATGGGCGAGCGGCAAGTGACGGTGGATGGCGTGACGTATCCGCTGGTGCGTCCCTTTATCGTCATGGCGACGCAGAACCCTATCGAGTATGAAGGCACTTTCCCTCTGCCCGAAGCCCAGTTGGATCGTTTCCTGCTGCGGCTTGCGTTGGGCTATCCTGGTGCTGCCGAGGAAGGCCGTCTCCTGCGCCGATTGCAGCGCGAGCATCCGATTGAATCACTGGGTGCGGTGGCCCAAGCGGAGGCGTTGCCCGAACTGGCGCGGAGTGTCTGGGAAATCCACGTGGACGAGACGGTCGAGGATTACACCGTGCGATTGGTGCAGGCCACCCGCCAGCATCCCGATCTTGCACTCGGAGCCAGTCCGCGCGGCAGTCTGGCGCTGTTCAAGACATCGCAGGCACTGGCTGCGCTGCGAGGCCGCGATTTTGTTTTGCCCGATGACGTCAAGACGATGGTCCCGCTGACGCTGACGCACCGCTTGCTGGTCAAACCGGAAAGCGCGCTGCGCGGTCGAACGGCGGCGCAGATCGTCCATGACATTTTGGACAGCGTGGAGCTGACTTTGGCCTCCACGAAGGACACCCGGTAATCCTCATCAACCCCTGGCAAGTCCGCATACCTGGGAGTTCCCGGGTGCATGGGGCAAACCCTGTCCCTTCGTGGAAAAAGACGACCGGCTGTGAATCTTTTCCCGTTATTGATCGTCGTTATCGTCGTCGCATTTCTCACCGGCAGCGACAGCCTCTTTTATTTGGCTTACGTGCTGGTCGGACTCTGGCTGCTCACGATCATCTGGATGCGGCAGGCGTTGACCGGCCTCCGCATCGAGCGGCGCTTTCCTGAGCGGGCTTTTCACGGCGAAGTGGTGCAGGCCCGGCTGGATGTGCGTAACCAGGGACGCTGGCCGGTGCTCTGGCTCAAGCTGCACGAGAGCCTGCCGCTCGATCTGCACGTCCCCAATTTTGAGCAGCGCGTTGTATCGTTGGCTTCTCAAGAGCGAGCGGCGCTCGAGTATCCATTAAAGTGCCAGCGGCGCGGCTACTATATGCTGGGGCCGCTCAGCCTTGTGACCGGTGACTATTTTGATTTGACGCCCAGGCGCCAAGCGACCTGGCCCGCCCAGCCGTTCATCGTCTATCCCCGCGTGGTGCCGTTGAGTCGTCTGGCGTCCAGCGTGCCTTCGCAGCTTCCCTTTGGCCATCTAGCCAGCCAGCGGCGCATATTCGAAGACCCCAGCCGTTTCTTTGGAGTGCGCGACTACTCCCCCGGGGACAGCTTGCGACAAATCCATTGGAAGAGCAGCGCCCGCACGGATCAACTTCAGGTCAAGCGTTTTCAACCGGCCATCGCGCTCAATGCCATGATCATCTTGAACTTGAACGATGGCGAGTATGCGCTGCGCAGCCGCGTGACGTCGAGCGAGATGAGTATTGTCGTGGCTGCGTCCGTCGCCGCGCATCTCATCGAGCGGCGGCAGCCGGTGGGACTGGCGGTGCTGGGCATGGACGCGGTGACGAAGCAGGTGGGCCTGCAAGTCATCCCGCCTGTGCGCGGGCGCGACCAATTGATGCGATTGCTGCAAGTTTTGGCGCGAGCCGAGCTGGCGGACACGACTCTTTTTGTCCAATCGCTCGATCAGGCCAGCGCCAGGCTGGGCTGGGGCAGCACGGCCGTCATCATCACACCCGGCGCAAGCCTGCACCTGGAGGAAGCGTTGTTGCAGATGCGGCGGCGGGGCGTACACGTGTTGCTCGTCGCCACGGACCCCCTGGCCGCGTTTCATGGTTTGCGCGGTCGTTTGGAACAGATCGGCATCCCGGCGCACTGGGTGACGGACGATCATGATTTGGACGTGTGGCGATGAATGATGACCAGGCGCCCGAATCCACTCTAGAGACTGACTGGCCCGCGCTGGTCTTTCGCCCGCTGTTGATTACGGCGCTGGTGGTCTGCATCGCCGCCGGCTGGGTGATGTCCATCGAGTTCTTGCTGGGGGGCTGGCAGGGTGGCTACCTGGTCTGGGTCGTGGCGCTGGCGACGGTCGAAACGCTCGTCGTCGAGTGGCAGTTGCGCAAGCGCCGCCTCTTTTCCACTTTTCGCTTGCAGGTCCGCCTGGCCGAACTGGGCCTGATGCTCGTCCTGATAAAGTTCGCCATCTACTTGCAGCGCGGCTGGGCGGCCCTCTGGAGGGATGTTCAACTCTGGTTCTTTGAGCCCATGTCTTTTCTAGACGGCGACTACTTGATCGGCGCGATGGTGCTGCTCACGATGTGGCTGATGGCAATAGACATTGCCGGCTGCCTGGCTTTGCTCGACGACCCACTCGG
>CAYGWJ010000387.1:0-2760 GCA_964353405.1 uncultured Anaerolineae bacterium | reverse complement strand
GAGGCGACCTGTTCCAGCCAGGCGCGAGCGGCCGGCGTCCCGCGCAGACAGTCTATCAGAACGTCCGTGTCCAGAAAAGCCGTCATGCCGCTCGCCGCCAGGCTTCTGCGCGCAGTTGTCGAGCGTACTCGGCGCTATCGCCGATGTCGGCGCGGTCGCGCCACATGCCAAAGAATTCCGAGCGCACCAGGTCACCCAGCGTGCGGGTGGAGCGTTCGCGCGAAGCGACGACCACCACCACAAGTTCCGCGGGGCCAGTCGGCACGTCCGGTGGAAGCAGGATGCGCAATTCACGGCTGGACGGAATATCCGTGGCGAGATTGATTGTTCGAACCATGTCAACCTCCTGACCAGGATTATAGCATCATTTGGGATCGCGGTATAGCGGCGCGCGCCATCGAGAGCGGTCAGCCGTATCAGACGTTGCTCAATCCGCCGCCGGCGGATGCGAGGCTGGCACACCACGTTTGAAACTTGTTGAAGCTTGACCGCCTCCCCTTTCCCAGAAATGAGGGACACGCTCGTTTTCCGCCCCCCTGTGGTCTTGGCGGGTTTACACCTGTGGTAATGGCGGAAGCGGCGCGAGCCTCGTTTCGGCTATACTGAGGGCAAATCAAGCCACAGGAGGTTGCCATGAACGAGAACGAATTGCTCAACGCGCTGGGGCCGCTGGCTCCACTCTACCAGGACGAAACCGTCAACGAGATCATGGTGGACTCGCCCGACCGCGTGTATGTCGAACGCCGCGCCGACGGAGGCCAACACTTGCAAGACATCGCCTCGCCGTTCAAATCGCCGGAGGATATTCGCACGGTGATTGACGCCGTGTTGGGGCTGGACGGCATCCGGCTCGGCCCGGCTAAGACATATGCCGATATGCGCTTTCCCGATGGCACGCGCATGATGGCCGTGATTCCGCCGACCGCGCCCGACAGCCCCTGCCTCGTCATCCGGCGCATGCTGGGGACGCTCGCCGGCGTGATTACGTGGGACAACCTGATCCAGTGGGGGTCAGTCACCCAAGAAATGTACGAGTTTCTGCACAGCGCGATCCGCGCGAACGTGACCACGCTGATTGCGGGCGGCACGGCTTCCGGCAAGACGACCTTTGCGAGCCGTGTGGCCGAGCTCGTCCCGCCGGACAAGCGCCTCGTCGTCGTGGAAGCCGTTCACGAGATGCAGGTGCATCATCCGCGCTGCCTCTATCTAGAGGCCGGCGGCCCGGCGAATGTTCCCTTCCCTGATTTGATCGAAGCGGCCTCGCGCATGCGGCCGGACTGGCTCGTCATCGGCGAGATCTGGGGGGCCGAGGCCATGCGCACGCTCCAGATCATGAGCCGTGGACACGACTGCCTGACGAACACACATGCAGCCAGCACGGAGGATGCGCTCGACCGGTTGGAAGCGATGTGTCTGATGGCGAACCTGGGCCTGGGTCTGGGTGAGATTCGCCGCCTGATCGCTTCGGCGCTGCGACTGATCGTGTACCAGGAGAGGTTGCCCTCCGGCCTCCGCAAGGTCACACAGATCACCGAATTGCGCGGGCTGGAAAACGACCGTTACGTGCTCCAGCCGCTGTTCCGCTACAACCGCGAGGCAGACCGGATCGAGCGAACCGGGGCAAAAGCGAGTTGGGAGAGCTGATCAACGGGCGGCTCACCGCGCGACTGAAAACACTTCCGCCGCCGTGTCAAAGCGCCCGAACTGGGGCATGACGTAAACGCCGGCCGCCACGTCCCGCACCTGCAGCAGAATCTCTTGTGCGATTCTGACGCCCTCGCGCCGCCCCTGGTCGCCCGCCAGCCTCATCCGGTCGCGCGCAGAGTCGGTGAGCGCGATGCCGGGGACCTCGTTGTGCAAGAAATCGGCGTGGCGAGCCGAGGCCAACGGCAGTATGCCGACGAGCAGCGGCAGATTGAGCGGGCCGTACAACTCTGTGTAGCGTTTGAGGAACGCGCGCACGACGGACGGATCAAACACCGGCTGAGTGAGCGCAAAATCCGCGCCCGCTTCGATCTTTTTCCGCAGGGTTTTGATCTCTCGATCCATGTCCGAGGCGCCGGGGTCGAGCGCCGCGCCCACGGTGAAAGAGCACGGCCGCCCGATGGACGCGCCTGCGCCGTCCGTGCCGCGATTGAAATTCTGCTTGATGAGCTTGACCAGGCCCGAAGGCACCACGTCATAGTTGTCGGTCGCTTCAGGGTAGTCGCCAATCGAGGGCGGGTCGCCCATCACCACAAACAGGTTGCGGACGTGCAGCGCGTGCGCGGCCAGCAGGTCGCCCTGGATGCGCAAGAGATTGCGCCCGCGCGTGGGAAAGTGCAGCACCGACTCGATGCCGACTTCCGTCTGCACCAGGTGCGCCACCGCCCACGGGCTCATGCGCATTCGCGCGCGCGGCGAATCGGCAATGTTGACCACGTCCGCGCCTTCCTGCCTGAGCATCAGCGCGCTGGCAAGCACGCCGCCCACGTCAAAGCCCTTGGGCGGGCTCATCTCGACGCTGACGACAAATTTGCCTGCCGCGAGCTTGTTGGCCAATTCGGTGGGCGGTTCGGGCGGTAAGGGTTTCTCTTCTTTAGGGGTGGGAGCGACAACAGCCATGCGCGTGGGACGGGCTGCGCCCGGCGCCAGCATCAGCGCGTTGAGCATCAGGCGCATCGCGCGGATGTGATCGGGCGTCGTGCCGCAGCAGCCGCCTACCAGGGTCGCTCCCGCCATGACAAAGCGCCGCGCGTAATCGCCGAAATATTCCGGCGT
>CAYGWJ010000386.1:0-7571 GCA_964353405.1 uncultured Anaerolineae bacterium | reverse complement strand
GTCATGGGCGTGGTCTTCCAGCTCGCGCACATCAGCGGCGATGCCGCGTTCCCGGAGCCGGTGGGCGACCCGCCGCACATTGACAACGAGTGGGCCGTGCACCAGGTCGAGACGACCGTGGACTTTGCGCCGCGCAACTGGCTGCTGAGCTGGTACATCGGCGGGCTGAATTACCAGATCGAGCACCACCTGCTGCCGCACATCTGCCACCTGAACTATCCGCGTCTCGCGCCGATCGTGCGCGCCACGTGCGAAGAGTTCGGCATCCGCTACAACTGCTACGCCACGTGGCGCGAGGCGTTCGCCGGCCACTGGCGCGAATTGCGCTTCCTGGGGGGCACGTCTGAACTGGCGCGCGGCTGATGCGAACCGACGGCGCGGCTCAATCTCACCACACTGGCTCGTCCAGTGCGCAAAGCCACACTCGCAGCACGGGTGACGTGAACTGGCCTCGCTGACAACGGACTTACACCGCCGCACGCCGCGCAGATTCTGCGTGACGCGCTACCGCACTTGATTCATCGTCCGCAGTCGCGTACACTCTCCTTCAGGTTGTTGAACCAAATCTGAAACGGAGGTGTCGAATGATGGATCAAACTCATAAGGATGACGCTGAGCGCCGCTTGGGGCCAGCGCTGGTTCTATTGTGCGAGTGGGGCCTACGTGTGCAGAGTCCACTTGGCAATGTACTCTTGCCGATCCTCTACGAGCGAGGCGAACAGTACAGCCTTCCTCATTAGGACGCAGATTTTCGCAGATTGACGCAGATAAGAAAACAGATTTACCTTTTGGGAGTGTGGGTGTATACTAACATTGGCTTGCCTCGCACTTGGCTGGCACGCACGTCGGACCATTCTTCTGGTTCAAGATACTTGGTCGCAAAGTTAGGGTAATCATCAGACTGGTGCACTTGTGTTTAGTGTTGATCAAGTGTAAAATCACACAAGTCAACCAGGCAGACAAGCGGGTCCGCAAGCTGCCCACAGAAGCACAGGTCAAGGATTGGATCAAGCAAGCTAAAAGGCTGCCCCGCAAGATCAGTTATTAGGTGATCGCCGGGGCCAGGCCTCTTGGATGCTGATCGTGTCGTGCAGGAGGCTTGCAGGTGAGCTGCCGGGAGTCGAGGATCTCCATGACTGGCCGAACGGCCACAGGGCAAGGAGATGTCGCCGCAGCAACGAATGGCAACGTAGAACGGAGGACTCCAATGAATTTTAGCGCACCCAAAAAGATGACCTGGTGGATCGCCGTGGTCGTCGGAGTGCTGGGCATTCTGGCAACCCTGGTGACTATTCCGGTATTATCGGGATTCGCCTTCTGGCTGGTGGTGATTGGATTTGCCGTGCTCGCCGTCGCCACTGTGGTGGAAGGCTTGTAATTGTGAAAAGCCCGTGTCCTTGTGGTCAGCCCTGCGCAGGACGCGGGCTTTCTTTTTGGAGGATGTGATGTCGAGTAATGAACCAAATGATCCATTGGCTGAACTGCTTGGCGGTTACCTCAGCGGTGGGACACGAGGGAGCGCCGGAAACCTGGCGGATTTGCTTGATGCACTGACCCAGGGCGGAGCTGTGACCGATCAAGCCAGTGGCGCGCCCCAGAAGGGCGGCCTGGCGGACATTTTGGGACAGATGTCTCACGCAGGCGGTATGCCGCAACAAGTCGGGGACAGCCAGCCTGGCGGTATGCCGCAATCGGGTGATGTGGTGGGCTCGCTTCTCGGCTCTCTTTTGGGCGGCGGGATGTCACAAAGCCCGGGGTCGCCGATGGGCACGCAACAGGGTGCAGGCGGCCTTGGCGATGTGATGGGCGCCCTTTTGGGCGGCGGGATGCAAGGTTCCGCTCCCTCTATGGGCGCGCCGGCCGGTGCGTCACAGGGCGCAGTCGGCATTGGCGACATTCTTGGCGCTGTTCTGGGAGGCGGAAGCACGGGCATCGGGGCCAGTCCGCTTCTTGCGCCAATCGCCAATCTCTTGGCGAAAAAGCTGGGACTGCCGCCTGCCATCGCGCAAGCCGTCATCGCTTTTGTGCTTGCCAAGTTGATGTCCGGTTCAAGTGGCGGACGATCCGCCGGCCGCATGGACTTGGTGGAAGAAGGGCCAGGGATGCAGGACCTCTTGGAGCGCGCGGGCAGTGGTCAGCGCCTTGACACACGCGCCCTGGCGGCCACGGACCTGCCGGACGAATTGGCCCAGCATACTGGCCTGGATGTAGACACCGCTACCCAGAGTCTCGAACAGGCGCTCAAGTTGTTAGGCCCTGCGGTGGGCAGCCTGGGCGCTGCGCAGTAACTGCCGAAGGTGGTTTTGCGCCAGTGCGTGAAATCGTGCAGTTTGCATTTTGACCAAATTCAAGAAAGGAGAAACAAACGATGCCGACCATTTTCGACAATGCGATCAATGCGTTGACTAATCGCGACGAACTGCAGGCTCTGGAGGCTGCCAAAAAAGTGGCCCAAGATGCGCTGTTGCGCGCCGAAAGCGAGGCGGCGATGCGCGCTGCGGCAGAGGAGCGCGCCACCAAGGCCGAGGCAGAATTGGCGCGCGCGTTGGGCGCGCAGGGCGCCGAGCGCGATTCTATGTACGCGCAGCTTTCCGAGAACCTGACCCAGGTTCGCAATCAACTGATCCAGGCCCAAGGCGATGTGGCGCGGATCACGGCCGAGCGGGACGACCTTGTGCAAAGAAGCACGGCCGAAATCAACGATCTGAAAAACGCGTTGGCCGAAGCCAAGCAGCGCACCTATGTCGTCAAGCCAGGCGATTCACTGAGCGGGATTGCTAAAGCCGTCTATGGGGACTGGCAACACTGGAAAGACATCTACGAGGCCAACAAGGACAAGATCAAGAATCCTGACCTCATTCAGGTAGGCTGGGAGTTGCGATTGCCCAAGATTGGCTAGGCTGTCGCTCGATCATCATACAGCGCAACTGTAAGTTGCGCTGTTTTTGTTCCGCTCGCTTGCGCGCGAAGCTGAATCTCCAGACGCAGGCCGAGTTCCCGGAACCCAATCTGCCGAGGTAGCGGCTCGCTACAACATCCGGCAAGTGCCCGTCAATATCCATTTCGGACAAGAGACTTAGAGCCGGAGTGGATATTGACGACTCTCCGGGCGGAAACCAGCGGAATTGGGAGGCGAGAGGTTCTAGCTCTCGCCACTAGGACTCATCGGTAGCGAGACAATGCAGTCGGCGAACTTGGTTAGCTGACCAACCACATTCACGGCTCCACCGCCGAAACTATAGTCGCCCAGGGTAAACCAGGCCATGCCCAAGACATAGTCGTCTTTGGCCAGCTCAGTCAGGTACCAGGCCATATCTGAGTACGGATTCCTGCCTCGATAACCATCCGGCCAGTAGCATTCGGTGATCACCACAGGCGGCATCTGCAACCCGGCTTGGTCCATGAGCCGTTTGATCAGGCGATGGCGCAGAGCCGTGCCATCTTCCGCAGCCTCTCGAAAGAGCCGGCGATCCGGGTCTACCGATCCGTCATGGATCGCCAGGACGTGTCCATGCCTGGCCGCATAGTCGAACGTTGGGAGCAGTATCTTGGCCTGGTGCTCATTCGGACAGCCTGACGAGAAGCCGTAGATGGCCAACTTGAAGTCATGGGCCTCGGCGTACTCCATGCACCCCTGCACAAAGTCGCGCATATTGGCGAACTGCTCATCTGTCGCGCCATTCGGCTCGTTGATGATCTCCAGGTAGTCCGTGACGCCGCGGTCGAGCTTCCAGCGATCCACAAGACCGTCCATCCATCGCTTGACGATCTTGGGCGTCTCGGCGGGGTTCCAGTTCCAGTCACCCGGTGGATTGTCCTCATCGCAATAGCTTGGCCGGCCACGCCAGACCGTGATCGTGTCCTGGCTGACACTCTTGGCCTGCCCCAGTGCTCCACCATCATAGAAGGCCTTGACCAGACCGATCGGACGTCCCGCATCGGCGCACTTTTTCAGGAATTCCCCATAGCCTGTATGTGCACCGACGACCTCCATATGAAGTCCGGCCATGCTTTTGGGCCGCTTGTACTTTACGACGGGTGGGGTAGGAGGTGTCGTCTCACCTTTGGGGAATGGTTTGATCTCCACGGCACAGGGTGCCATCCACTCGACGATGCCAACTGGATGTCGCTCGATCGGGCCATACAGAATGACCTTGCTGCCGACAAGACCCGGCTTGACCAGTCGCTTGGCGTCGTCGTACGAAAAGACCACCGTGCCCCTCTTGGCGACCATGCCTTGCATGATGGGCTGGACTTGGTCCCAGGTCGCATCCTGGGGCAAGACGCCAACTACGACGACATAGTTCACCGCCGGCTCCGTTGGCGTCTCGACGACATCCTGGATTGTCAGGGCGGGCCGAGACCAGAAGCTATTGCTGTTGACCATGCCATAGAGGCAGTCGGCCATCATAAAGATCGTGATCTGATCGGCCTTGGATGTGGTCTTGACTTGGGGAACGTCATCAAAGACGTTGTAGATATGTGCACCTTGTCCCCACACGACCGAAGAGGCAAACGGGTCTCTGCCGCCGTAGGGATCAATGCCCACCACGAAGTGGTAGTTGCGCTGCGCGTTGCTCAGGCCGGGCGTGCCCTCCAGGGCCTTGTATGGGCCATAGCCAATGCCATGCGAGTATTTCGCGGCATCCTTTTCGGGATCTTCGGACATGCGCGACCAGGCGTGCGCGCGAGCCTTGAAGCTCACAGACTGGCCAGGCTTGGCCGCGACGGTCTGCATCATCCAGTAGCAGATGGTTCCATACAGCTTAAAGCCGGTCATGGCATTGTCGGGCGGCTCTGTGCGCGCCGGGTCGAGGTAGGGCTGGACGGCCGTGATCTGCAGAATCTCGGGTTTGATGTGGTCGGCGTCGGACTTGCGCGGGCCTTTCTTGTTGTACGTGCCATATCGCTCGGCGCCGCTCGGCGTGTAGCGAATCAGAGTGCCATTGTCCAGGCAGCCGGCTTGCCATCCGTTGGGTAAGACCAGCGATGTTTCACCCTTGGGCTCATAGGTCCCCTGGTTGAAGCCAGGATTCCTGAACGTGCCAACGGCGAGAGAAGAAACGCTGGGTGTCGGATCCAACGCTTTCTCTGGTAACGAGACAAAAGAGTTTTCCATACCGATCCTCCAGTTCCACTTGCGCGCATTACGCCGAGTCGGCTTTCTTGCGAATCGCGGGATTGGTCGAGGCGAGACCGGCCCTGATGCACTGCGCAGTCACGCTACCGACAGGCGGTGTGCTTGGCTACCTACAATTATAGACCTGCCACGTTGATTGTCAATTCGATGTGGCACATGATTGGGTGGGGCGGCCGCCTGGCGTTTTGCCATGGACCAGGTCTCGGCGGTGGAAAAACGGCAGGAATGACCACGTAGCCTGCAATCGCAAGTTCACTCGGCATCTTCTGGATACCGTTCTTCAGGCCACATCACATCCAGCCGCGCCAGCGCATCGGAAGCGGCGGCCTGCGCGGCGATTTGCTTGCTCGGTCCTACGCCTCGGCCCACGACCTGTTCGCCAATCTTGACCTCGACGGTGAAACGACGCGCGTGGTCTGGCCCTTCGGCATGGACGGTGTGATAGCGCGGCGTGCGGCCATGCCTGGCCTGGCTCCACTCTTGGAGGACACTCTTGGCATCGCGGTCACGCTCGTCCGTCATAACACGCTCGACTTCATCGGACAGCAGCTTTTGCAGAAACGCGCGCACCGCGTCCAGTCCCTGGTCAAGGTAGAGCGCGCCGATGGCGGCCTCGAAGGCATTGCACAGCAGCGACTGTCGCTCGCGCCCGCCGCTGTCTGTCTCGCCCTTGCCGAGCCGCAATTGAGCCGGCAGACCTACGGCTGCGGCGAATTCGGCGAGCGTGTCGGTCTTGACGAGTGCGGCACGCAGACTGGTGAGGCGACCTTCCCGCAATTCGGGAAAGCGATTGTAGAGCCATGCGCCGACGACAAAATCAAGCACCGCGTCGCCCAAAAACTCGAGCCGCTCGTTGTCTTCGAGCGACACTTCAGGGTGCTCGTTGAGATACGAGCGATGCGTAAGCGCGCGCGACAGCAGGGATGGGTCGCGGAACTCGGGCAACTGGGCTGCACAAGTGTTGGACTCGTCCGTGGCTTGCGACAAAATCTAGTTCTCCTCGTAGCGCTTGACGATCAAAACGGAATTGTGCCCACCAAAGCCAAAGGCATTCGACATGGCGATGCGCACCGGCACATCGCGCGCCACGTTCGGCACGTAATCCAGGTCGCATTGGGGGTCGGGCACCCGCAGGTTGATCGTCGGCGGCACCTGGCCCGTGCGGATGGCCTGCACACACATCAGCGCTTCGAGCGCGCCCGTTGCGCCCATCATGTGGCCCGTCATGGACTTGGTCCCGCTGATGGGAATTTTGTAGGCGTGCTCGCTAAAGACGGTCTTGATGGCGCGCGTCTCTGTCGGGTCGTTGAGATCGGTTGCCGTGCCGTGGGCGTTGATAGTGTCCACGTCGGTCGGTTGCAAATCCGCATGCCGGAGGGCCATCTTCATCGCCTTGGCTGCCCCCGAGCCATCTTCCAGCGGCGCACTGATGTGGAAAGCGTCGCACGTGCAGCCATAGCCGATCAGCTCGGCCAGGGGCTCGGCTCCGCGCTCTAGCGCATTCTCCAATGTCTCGATCACAAAGATGGCGGCGCCTTCACCCATCACCAGCCCGCTGCGGTCGCCGGAAAACGGGCGACAGGCGGTGGCCGGATGGTCGTTCTCGCGCGACATCGCGCCCAATCGGTCGAACGCAGCGATGCCGAGGGCCGAGACGGTCGCTTCGGAGCCGCCGCAGATCATTGCTTTGGCGTCGCCGCGCAAGATCAACTCATAGGCCAGCCCGATGCCGTCGGCGCCGGCCGCACACGCCGACACGGGCGCCACGTTCGGGCCGCGCGCCCCATTGATGATGGCGACCTGAGCCGAAGCGCTGTCGGGTATGATCATGGTCATGGTGAAGGGGTTCATCCGGCGTGGCCCCTGAGTGAGGTACGTCTCGACGCAGTCGAACCAGGAGCTCAATCCGCCGACGGCGGTGCCGACGGTAACACCAATGTCGTCGGCGTTCGAGTCGTCAATCGTGAGGTTGGCGTGTTGGATGGCCTGGGCCGCAGCGGCGATGGCAAACTGGGCAAAGCGGTCGCGCCGCCGGGCTTCCTTCCCCTCCATGTAATGGGCCGGATCAAAGCCTTTGACCTCGGCGGCGATTTTAACATTGAGCGTCGCCGGGTCAAACAGCGTGATCGGCCCGATGCCGGTTCGACCATGGATCAGATTGTCCCAGGTGCTGTCCACCGTTAGCCCGCATGGGTTGATGGTGCCTAGGCCCGTGATGACGACGCGAGGTTTGCTCATTATTCATTCTCCTGGCTCTGGTTCTGGTTGGGATAGAGGCTCGATTCATAAGTTGTGTCGCGCGAGATCGTGACGAGTCTTCTAGAGCAGTTTCCAACTTGATTTACGAGTACAGTGTCATTGCGAGAATTCATATCGCCGGGTGGCGATATGCCAGGCGTCAGAAACTTGCGTGCCGTGATGCGGTATAATC
>CAYGWJ010000385.1:0-3884 GCA_964353405.1 uncultured Anaerolineae bacterium | reverse complement strand
GAATTACGAGGTGCAAGTCTCGGAAGCCGCCCGCGCAAAGAACGGGTTGGCGCTCCAGGCGCCCATCAGCTTTCGCTTCAAGGCGATTGGCTTTTTGGAAGTGAGCCAGGTCTTGCCGCAAAAGGACACGCAGGATGTTGCACCCGATAGCGCCATCACAGTCATGTTCAACCGGCCCGTCGTGCCGCTGGTGGCGGTATCCGACCAAAGCCAGTTGCCTCAACCGTTGACGCTCGACCCGCCCACCCGGGGGCGCGGTGAGTGGCTCAATACTTCGATCTATGTCTTCCATCCCGAGGGCCTCACGCCCGGCGCAACCTACACGGCCAAGGTGGCGTCGGGCCTGCAAGACGTCTCGGGCGCGGTGTTACAGCGCGATTTCACCTGGAGCTTTAGCGTCCAGCCGCCGCAGGTCGTCAAGACCACACCGGCCGATCGCGAGCTGTTCGTCGGTCTCACGGCGCCGATCAGCGTGACGTTCAATCAGCCGATGGACCGCGCTTCCACCGAGGCGGCGTTCTCGCTGCGCGTGGGCGGGCCATCGGGCGAAAAGGTGAGCGGCGCGTTCCAGTGGATCACCAACACGCTGGGTTTTGCACCTTCGAGCAAGCTGGATTTGGGCAAGACGTATTACGCTTCGATGGCGGCGGGCGCCAAATCCGCCGTCGGCCAGGCCGGGACGCGCCAAGAGTATGCCTGGACGTTCAACACAGCGCCGTATCCGCGCGTCCTTTCCACCCGGCCGGCGGATGGCGACAAGAACGCCGACCCGTATGGCTCGATTGAACTGATCTTTTCCGCGCCGATTGACCCGGCGACTGTGATGAAGAACGTGACCCTCACGCCCACGCCCAAAGCGACGGACGTTTACACCTACTATAATCGCTCCGACCGGCGCTTTGTGATCCAGTTCGACCGCAAGCCTTCGACGGATTACGTCCTGGTGATCGGCGCCAACATCAGCGACCCGTATGGCAACATCCTGGGCCGCGATACGACGGTCAAGTTCACCACCCAGCCGCTCGATCCGCAAGTGTATCTGAACACGCCGGGGCAAATCGGGACGTACAGCGCCTACACCGAGACCAAGCTGTATACCGTCTATCGCAACATTGCCAAGATGGATTTTGAGCTGGCGCGCATGAGCTGGCAGGATTTTGCGCGCGTGACCGGGCAAGGCAGCTATCAAGACTGGCAAAACTATCAGCCCGCGCCCGGCTCGGTCATTCGCCAGTGGTCGGCGGATGCCGCGCAAGATGTCGCGCTTAACGAGACTGCGTTCCTCAAGACTTTCATCACAGGCGACGAGGGCGGCAAGCTACCGCCGGGGGTCTATTACCTGGAAGCCAGCTCGCCGCAGGTAGGCAAGGTGGATCGCGGCGGGTCGTCCCGGCACATCATGATCGTGGGCACGGCCAACGTCACCTTCAAGATGGGCGAGCGCGAGGCGCTGGTGTGGGCGACGGATATGCAATCGGGCCAGCCGGTGCCGAACGCCGCCGTGACGCTGTACGACCAGGACTTTGCCCCGTTCGGCTCTGGCAAGACGGACAAGGACGGCCTGTTGGCCGTCAAGTGGAATGACACCAAAGACATGTGGGCGACGGCGTATGCCGTCGTCGGCGAGCCTGGCGGCGCTGTGTTCGGCGTCGCGATCAACCAGTGGTCCGATGGGATTGGCCCATGGGACTTTAACATTGACGCGCGCTTTTATTCCGATCCTTACAATGTCTACTTTACCACCGACCGGCCCATCTACCGGCCCGGGCAGACCGTGTTCTTTAAGGCGATCTTGCGTCTGGATGACGACGCGCGCTATTCGCTCTACACAGGTGCGAGCAAGCTGCGCGTGGCGGTAGAAGACCCGCAGGGCAAAGAAGTATACTCGGACACGCTGACGGTCAGCCAGGACATGGCGACGATCAACGGGCAATTCGAGCTGGATGATCAGGCTGCGCTGGGTTACTATCGTCTCTATACCACGCTCGATGCAACGGCGTCCGAGCAAAAAGGCAGCAATGGCCGCGAGTATGGCATCGGCTTTCTTGTTGCGGCCTACGTGCGGCCCGAGTTCCTCGTCAATGTGACCACGGACAAGCCCGCCTACATGCAAGGCGATCAAATCAACGTGGACGTGCAATCGTCGTACTATTTTGGCGGGCCCGTCACGGACGCCAAGGTGGATTGGAACGTCGTCTCCAGTCCCTACTACCTGGAATACAAAGGTCAAGGCTATTATGACTGGGCGGACACGGACAACTTTTATTCGCGCGGGCAATTGGGCGGCGGAGGCGTGATCGCTTCGGGCGCGGGCAAGACGGATTCGACCGGGCATTTTGTGACGCCGGTCAAGGCCGACCTGGGCAAGAATGACTTTTCCCAAAAGTTTTCGATCGAAGCGAGCGTGACCGACATCAACGACCGCGTCGTCGCCAATCGGATCGAGGCGGTCGTGCACCAGGGCGCGTTCTACATCGGCCTGCAACCGGAACGCTACGTCGCCAGGGTTGGCGACAAAGCCAGCGTCAACATCAAGACCGTGGACTGGGACAGCAACGACGCCGGCCAGCAGAATCTCGTCGTCACATTCTACAAGCGCGACTGGTACAACGTGCAGGAGCAAACGAACGGCGGGCCGGTGTGGACCGTGACGTTCAGCGATACCGCCGTCGCCACGCAGACGGTGACGACCGATGCCAAAGGTGTGGCACTTGCGTCGTTCACGCCAGAAGACGGTGGAACCTATCGCGTCGTTGCGACCGGCAAGGATAGCAAAGGCAACCAGGTCCGGAGCGGCACGTATCTGTGGGTGACCAGCTCCGAGTACGTCTCGTGGCGGCAAGAGAACAATGACCGCATCCAGCTCGTGGCCGACAAGCGCAGTTATATCCCCGGCGAGACGGCCAGCGTCCTGATCCCCTCGCCGTTCCAGGGCAACGTCACCGCGCTGGTCACGGTCGAGCGCGGGCGGATCCTGTCCAAGCAGGTCATCACGCTCAAGTCGAATTCCGAGTTGCTCAAGATTCCGGTCACGGCGGACATGGCTCCCAACGCTTACGTGTCTGTGGTGCTGGTCAAGGGCGTGGACAAGACGACGCCCATCGCCGCGTTCAAGGTGGGCTATGCGTCGTTCGCGGTCTCAACCGTGCAACAAGAGTTGAAGGTGAGCATTACCACCGACCGCGACCCGAAAACATCACATTACGCTCCACGCGACACGGTGACGTACACACTTCAGGCCACGGACTATGCTGGCAAGCCGGTGCAGGCCGAGCTTTCGCTGGCAGTGGTTGATCTCTCGGTGCTCTCGCTGACCGATCCGAACGCGCCGCCCATCGTGGAGGGCTTTTACGGCAAGCGCGGACTGGGCATTCGCACGGCTTCGACGCTGGTGCTTTCGGTGGACCGGCTCAACATCAAGCTGCAGACGGAAGTCAAAGGCGGCGGAGGCGGCGGCGAGGCAGCCGGCGAGTTTGCCCCGCGCCAGCAGTTCTTTGACACGGCTTACTGGCGCGCGACGGCGCGCACCGATGCGTCGGGCAAGGCGCAAGTGCAAGTCGTGCTGCCGGATAACCTCACCACGTGGAGGATGACGGCTAAAGCCGTCACTCCGAATACGTTGGTGGGCGAAAGCACACAGGACATTATCAGCACCAAAGACCTGCTGATCCGTCCCGTCACGCCGCGCTTTTTTGTCGTGGGAGATAAATCCACCGTGGCGGCTGTCGTCAACAACAACACGGGCAAGGCGCTCGACGTGGACGTGCGGCTCGAAGGCCAGGGCGTCAGCATCACCAGCCCGGCCTCGCAAAAGCTGACGGTGCGTGCGAACGATAAAGTGCGCGTCGAGTGGCAGGTGGAAGCACAGGACAAGGACTCGGCCA
>CAYGWJ010000384.1:0-3997 GCA_964353405.1 uncultured Anaerolineae bacterium | reverse complement strand
CCGGGCTTTTCAAAAGAGCGATTTCTTGATATGCTTCCATTGGGCAGTCACCTCACATCGGTTGAGTTCTTTGAACAGACCCAACTATGAGTAGGTGGCTGCCTTTTGTCAAGGCGAGCTCACTATTTGAGATTTACACCCCAGCAAATCCTCGTCACTGTCCGAGCGAATCGCCGGGGCGCTTTGTCCGCGCCCGGGTGACTGCGCCGGGTCAGCCGACGATAACTTGGAACGTTCGTCCACAAATCCTCCCCTCAACGCGCCTCTACCGATTCAGAAAACGATAAAAGATGGTCGCGTCCAGGAGCTTACACCCGAATCGGCGGACCGACACTGTCCGAATGGACAGAGAAGCTACAGGTTTCTGACAGGCGATCAGCCCGCTGCAGTCTCACGGCGTTCCCTTGACATACTTGTCGAAGAACTGGACGGATCTCTGCATGGCAATCCCAAAGCTGTTGGCGAGGTTGTGATCGTCGCCCGGGTAAGAGTACAACTCGACCGTCCCGCCTACTGCTTTGATCTGCTTGTTCAGCGTGTCGGAAAACTCGAACGGCACCTCATGATCCTGCGTGTCATGATGAAGTTGTATCGGGCCGGATAGATCCTGCAAGTACGCATTGGGTGAGATAGAAGCCCAGAACGAAGGATTCTGCTCGGGCGTGCCGTACTGGGCGATCAAATCGTCGCGCCAGCGCCGGGAGAAACCGGAGGCTGAGGTGGGGGGCGGCACGGCGCCGGCCGGTCTGTGCCACCGGCTGATCAAATCGGGATACGATGCGACGACGCCCGCCCAAATTACACCTGCTTTGATATCTCGGCTGACTACCATCGCGCGCAGCGTGGCGCTGCCCCCCATCGAGTGTCCCCACATCCCGATGCGATTCGGGTCGGCATCTTTTAAGCGCTTGATCGAGGACACGGCGTTGAGGACATCCATCGTGTAATCTGGCGAGCCGTAGCCGCCCGTCGCCCGACCTTCCGAACTGCCATGCCCGCGATAGTCTGACTTGAAAACGATATAACCGTTCCGCGCAAAAGCAGCCACGTACGCGACGTATCGCTCGGTCGTGCGATACTGAGCCGGCGGAATGTAGCCGTGATTAAAGATGATGACGGGCCAACCGGTGCTGGGTTTCTGTCCGAAGGGAACCGTCATCAGCGCATAGATCTTGAGCCCTTCGGACCTGTATGACACAATGTACTGGGTGTAGTTCGCGCCCGACGCCAGTGTCTGTTCAACCGTAATATCGCTGCCCGGGTATGACTGTTTACGCATGAACTCTATCGAGAGCGGGTGCGGCGGCACCGGCGTCGGCGTGCTCGTCGGGGTGGCGGTGGGAATGAGAGTGGGCGTGGGCAAGGGTGTCGCCGTCGGCACAGGCGTCGAGGTCGGCATCTGTGTCGGTTCTGGCGCGGCTTGTATCGGTTGTGGCAGGGGACTGCCGCCGCACGCTGCCAGCACAACGGTCAGCATCAGCAGACTGGCCCACCAGGCCGCCATCCGTCTAGCTTTCATGTCCTCTACCTCTCTGCGGAAAATAGCGCCATTATACCCCGGAACAAGATCAACGCTGACCCACGCGGAGGTCAGCGTTGATCTCAAGCTCGACCGGCTAGAGTGTCCAAAGCCTGCACGCTTGATCCCTTGAGCAGAATCTATTTGTAGCTGATGCTATTATGGCAGAGGAGCGTTACAGCCGCGTGAACAGGAGCGTAGACGAAATGGGCGTTTCAAGCGCGGGGAAGCTGGGCTTCCAGGCGGGCCACGTCTTCCAGCAGGCGGCGGCGACCGCCGCTTTCGGCCAGCGCCCGGGCCTCGGCCAGGCGGGCGCGCGCTTCGGCGGGGGGCAAGAGCGGGGCCAGCCACAGCCGGATTTGCGCCGCCAGGTGTAGAGTGCCCAGCCGGTCGGCGCTAGTGAGCGCGGTGGAGAGACGATGGATGGCCAGCGTCGTCTGTCCGCGCTGAGCGGCAACCCGGCCCAGGTTGGCGTGCAAGCCGGCGATACGTTCCGGCATCGAGAGCCGCTCGGCCAGCGCCAGACCCTCGGAAAAGTAATTTTCGGCCGTGTCCAGGTCGGAGGCGGCCAGCGCGATCTCACCCAGCGTCGAGAGCAGATAGGTCTGTGGGTTGAGCATGCCTTTTTCTTGGGCCAGCGCCAGACCCGCGCGCGCATCCACCCGCGTTTCTTCCGACAGCGCGATGGAATCCTCTTGCACAAGCAGCGCCGCGCCGACCGCCTTGCGCAGGGCGTGCAGCGTCGTACGGAGGACTTGCTGTGCGGGGGGCTGGGCGTGTCCGGCCAAAGGAACGCCAGCAAGTGGTCGCGCGTGAGCGGCTGAGTGTGCGTGGCCAGATAATACACCAGCGCACGGCTCTTGCGCCGGGTTAATTCAATGGCATGGCTATCGAGTGTCAGTTGTGGCGAACCGAAAAGCTGGATGGATAACATGCAGCCAAGTATAGCTTGGAACAGTCGGGCGCGCAAAGGAATCAAGGCAGCGAGCGCGCGCAGCGCAAGCCGACGCGCGGGTCCTGCGTCTCGTGGGACGAGTTGCGCGCCGAACAGCGGCTCATGGTCTGCACCCAGTCTGCATCCCCGGTGGGGTCGTGCCACGGGCTGCCACGCAGGCAGTGATTCCAGGGCGGCCCCATATTGCGCGGATTGCGCGTTGGCAGGTTGGCATAGTCACTCCAGTTGTACCAGTCGGCCACCCACTCCGAGGCGTTGCCGACCATGTCCATGACGCCGTAAGGGCTCGCGCCGTCACGATACGATCCAACCGGCCGCAGAGCGGGCCCGACTCGATTCCCGGTGGCTCGCAAGAGTCCCCAGGCGGCTTGCCAAACCGCGGGATCGGCCCCGGCCCGGCCAGAGAGATCCACGTTGGCCCGGCTCGGCTCCCACCGGTTGCCCCACGGATAGACGCGCCCGTCCGTGCCTCGACAGGCTTTCTCCCATTCGGCTTCGGTAGGCAAGCGCTTGCCGGCCCACGCGCAGTAGGCATCGGCATCGTCCCAACTGACGCCGACCACCGGATAATCAGGTTGACCGACCGGAAAAGGTATCTTCCCAATAAATCGGGGAAGCCTAAGAGACATTCCACGACGCGTCTAACCGACGTTGTTCGGCTTGCTGTGTAATCAAGTCAGCCAGTGCGGGCACCTTGTTCGCGCCGGACACACGGTCGCAAATATACTCATAGAAACTCACCCCGAGCTTCGTGGTCGTAGCCGCCAGGGACATAAACGTGTCCCAAGCTTTTTTGCCTGCGTTCGTGCGTGGGCCAAAGCTCACATCGCGCTTACGGACGCGGCGACGTACAGCCAGTTCCGAAGCATTGTTGTGCAAGGGCAGCTCGGGATGCTTCAGCACCATCAGCAAAGTGTCTTTTTTCGCCCGCGTCTTGGCGATGCGCTCATCCAAAGCGTCATAGCCCGTCACTTTCGAGAACAGTTGGTTGAAGGTGTCGGATAAACGGTCCGCCTCGGCCGCGGTGGGCCGTTGTTTGTACGCCAGCAGTTCAGCATAGAAATCCCAATAACGATCCAAAAAGTCATTCAAGGCTTGCCGGTGGGCCGCCACCACGGGGGTCAACTTTTTGTAGTGTCGCCCGTCGTGCACCCAACAGCCCCCCAAGTCTTCGGTCAACTGAGTGTACTGGAGAGCATCATCACACACCAGCAAATCGACGATAGGGAACTCTTGCTGAGCGTGATAGGCGGCCAAGGCGGCTGCTTCCAGAATGTGTCGGCGCTGCTGTTGGCCTAGCTCTGGCAACTGCTCCTCCAACCACCGCGTGAACTCGGTGCGCGTCAGCACTTGCTCCGGCCCCGCCTGCTCCAACTGGGTTCTGACTTTCGCGGGCAGACTCACGCCGGCGAGCCGTTGCCGGGCTTCGGCATTCAATACACAATTCAAGCTCCGCCCGTTGGTGAGGGCCTCCAAGACCGCCAGCCGATCCTTCTTCTCGGTGGTCACATAGACCGTATACA